>NZ_NSGT01000031.1:0-31443 GCF_009192905.1 Xanthomonas sp. LMG 12459 | reverse complement strand
CTGTGAGGGGTGGGCGGGCGGCGTAATCGGAAGGGGCGCGTTGCGGGGCGGAGGAGGAAGGCAAGCTTCCCCGTTGCGGCGCCGGCGCGGCCCCGGGCGCGCCGCGGCTTGCAGGCTCGTAAAAAAATCCCGTTGGACCGCTCGAACGCGCCCGCGGCGCGGGCCAGCATCCTGTGTCGGCGTGTCCCCGCACGGGCGCCGCCCCGGACCCCCCCCCCCCGCCCGCCTGTTCCGGCCGTACGGCCCTGTCCCTTCCCCCATGCCCCTCGTCGCGCTGCCGCGTCGCCGCCAGCGTGCCATGCGGGCGATGCAGACCGCAGGAGAGACCGATGCATCCCCATACCGAAGCCCTGGAAATCGCCACCTTCCGCCTGCTGGACTGCACCTGGCGCACCTTCCTGCGCGCCAATGCCGAGGTCGATGCCTGGCTGCAGCGCCAGCCCGGCTTCCGCTCGCGGCGCATCGCCCGCCGCCGCGACGGCAGCGTGGTCGACATGGTGCTGTGGGACAGCGTCGCGCACGGCACCGCATCGGCACGACGGCTGATGCGCGAACTGCAGGGCGCGGCGATCCACGCCCTGATCGATCCGGACACGGTGTCGTGGGACATCGCCGCGGTCCAGCACGTCAGCGGCGAGGAAGGCGACACCGCGGAAGACGCCGCCGAGGCCGACAGCCTGGCGGCGTGACCTGCGTGGCCGGCGCCGCGCGCGGCTGGCTCAGACCCAGCCGCGCCGGCGGAACCAGGCCAGCGGCAACAGCATGCTCAGCGCGATCACGCCCAGCGCCCAGTAGTAGGCGTCGTGCCATTTCAGCTCGGGCATGTGCGCGAAGTTCATGCCCCAGATGCCGACCAGCACCGTCGGCGGGATGCCCACCACCGAGGCCACCGCCATCACCTTCATCACGTTGTTCTGGTCGACGTTGATCATGCCCAGCACACTGTCGAGCAGGAACTCGATGCGGTCGTCCAGGTGCTGCTCGAATTCGATCAGGGTGGCCAGATCCTTGTGCAGCAGGCCGATGCGCTTGGCCGCGTCTTCCCCGAACCAGTCCGGCGCCGCATCGTCCAGGTAGGTGGCCAGGCGCAGCAGGCCGTGGCCGGCGTTGTGCATGCCGCCCAGGCGCCGGCCCATGTCGCCGACGTCGTGCAGCATCCGCTCCAGGTGCCGCGACTTGTGCCGCGCATGCGGCTTGGCGAATGCCGCGCGCGTGGTCTCGGTGATCTGCGCCTCCAGCGCTTCCAGGCGGTCGGCCAGGCGCCCGACCAGTTCGTCGAGCAGGCGCAGCAGCAGGTCGTCGCTGCTACGACAGGGGCTGTGCTGCAACTGCGCGGCCACCGCGTCCAGCGAGGCCATCGGCTGCTCGCGCTGGGTCACCAGCACCCGCGGCGACACCGCGAAACCGAGCGGCGCGGTCGGACCGTCCTCGTCCTGGAAGCGCGGCACGTTGAGGAACAGCACCTCGCCTTCCACCCGCACCCGGCTGCTGAACTCGATCTCGCCGATGGCCGCGCGCGTCGGCACCGCGAAACCGACCTTCTCGTCGACCTCGGCCAGCTCCGCCTCGCTCGGCCGGCACAGGTCCACCCAGCACACCGGCGTGTCGGAGGTACCGCCGAGGCGATGGATGGTGATCATCGGGACTGGCTCGCGCAGGAAAGGCCGCGAGCATCCGTCAGCGCGCGCGGAGCGTCAACGCCCGCTGCGGGCACCGGTTCAGGCGCTGCGCCGCTTCAACGCGTAGCCCACGCCCAGCAGCAGGAACCACACCGGGCTGGCGAACAGCGCCTGGCGGGTGTCGGCCTGCAGAGTCAGCAGCGCCAGCACGAAGGCGAAGAACGCCAGACACACGTAGCACATGACCACCCCGCCAGGCATCTTGAACGCGGAGGCCGCATGCAGCTGCGGGCGCTTGCGCCGGTAGGCGATGTAGGCGCACAGGATCAGCGACCAGACGAACATGAACAGCACCGCGGCCAGCGTGGTGACCAGGGTGAAGGCGGTGACCAGGTTCGGGATCAGGTACATCAGCACGGTGCCGCCGAGCAGGCAGGCGCAGGAGAACAGCAACCCGCGCGCCGGCACCGCCGCGCGCGAGAGCCGGGCGAAACCGCGCGGCGCGTGGCGCTCCTCGGCCAGGCCGTAGAGCATGCGGCTGGTGGAGAAGATGCCGCTGTTGGCCGAGGAGGTGGCCGAGGTCAGCACCACGAAGTTGATCAGACTGGCCGCGGCCGGCACGCCGGCCAGCACGAACAGCTCCACGAACGGGCTCTTGCCCGGCACCACCTCGCGCCACGGCGTCACCGCCATGATCGCCACCAACGCCAGCACGTAGAACACCAGGATGCGCACGGGAATCGAGTTGATCGCCTTGGGCAGGTTGCGGCGCGGGTCGGCGGTCTCGGCGGCGGTGGTGCCGACCAGTTCAATGCCCACGAAGGCGAACACCGCGATCTGGAAGCCGGCGAAGAACCCGCCCAGCCCCATCGGGAACATGCCGCCGTCGTTCCACAGGTTGGCCAGCGAGGCCACGTGCCCGGACGGCGACTGGAAGCCCCAGGCGACCAGCCCGGCGCCGGTGAGGATCAGCGCGCAGATCGCCACGATCTTGATCAGCGCGAACCAGAATTCCATTTCGCCGAACAGCTTCACCGTCACCAGGTTCAGCCCCAGCAGCAACAGCACGCACAGCATCGCCGGGATCCACGGCGCCAGCGTCGGGAACCAGAACTGCGCGTAGGCGGCGATCGCGATCACGTCGGCGATGGCGGTGATGATCCAGCAGAACCAGTAAGTCCAGCCGCAGAAGAACCCGGCCCAGGGCCCCAGCAGGTCGGTGGAGAAGTCGATGAACGACTTGTACTCCAGGTTCGACAGCAGCAGCTCGCCCATCGCGCGCATCACGAAGAACAGCATCACGCCGATGATCAGGTACACGAACAGGATCGACGGCCCAGCCAGGCTGATGGTCTTGCCCGAGCCCATGAACAGGCCGGTGCCGATCGCTCCGCCGATCGCGATCAACTGCAGGTGGCGGTTGGACAGGCTGCGCTGCAGGTGGTCGGGCTGGGCGGACGGATCGGTCATGGGCGCAGGCCATCGCGAGGGATTAGCCTGCAAACATAGAAGATGGCGGCAGCGCGCGCCAGCCGCGCGTGCGCCGGGTGGCGCCCGCGGCGGCGCGGACTGCGCCACATGCCGTCCGCGCCGCCACGGGGGCCGTCGCTCAGGCCAGCGCGCCGCCCTGCCCGATCGCGACGAAGCTGAAATCGCGGTCGGACTGGTTGCCGCCGCCGTCGCCGGTCTTCAGCAGCACCTGGCCCGCATCCAGGCGGATGATCACCGCGTTGTCGCAGGTGCTGCCGTCGCCCGAATAGATCTGGGTGACCGAGACGCCATCCAGCGCCTGGAACGGCGGCTGGAAGCTCACCAGGTAGTGGCCGGTGCTCACATGCGCCACCGTGTACCCCGCGCCGTTGCGGACCGCACCGTCCGCGCCGACCACGCCTGCCACCACCCGCACACCCGCCGCGCCCGCATGGGCGGCGGCGTCGAGCAACTGCCCCATCGCATTGTTCGTCATGCCGTTCTCCGATCTTGATAAGGAAAGTCCGATGGCGCGGCGACCGCTGCGTTCCGTCGCGGCCACGCGCCGCTGCCCTGCCTCGTCCGTGAGCCGGCAGCATCGCCGCGCTGCGTGCGCGGCCGTATCGGCGATTTCCTGATCGGCGCCGGTGCGGCGACCGAGATCGGCTCAGGCGGCCGCGCTCACACCAGCTTGGTGCGCCGCCACCACCGCGTGACCTTCTCCTCGCGCACCAGAGTGAACAGCCCGGCGCCCAGGATCAGCGCGATGCCCACCGCCATCGGCCAGTCCAGGTGATCGTGGAACAGCCAGTAGCCGAAGCCGATCGCCCACAGCATCTGGCTGTACTGGGTCGGCGCCACCGCGCTGATCGGCGCCGACCGCGAGGCGTACATCATGAAGATCGCGGCCAGGCCGGCGAGCAGGCCGTAGCCGGCCAGCAGGATCCATTGCTGCCAGGTGGGCCAGACGAAGGTCGGCAGCATCAGCAGCCCGCCCATCAGCAGCGGGCCGAGCACGCCGGCGCCGTACAGGGTCAGGCGCTTCTCGCCGGGCCCGGCCATGCGCAGGCTGATCACCGACACCGCCCCCACCAGCCCGCAGACGATCGCCGCGACATGGCCCTGGCCCAGGTGCCGGAAGCCCGGCCGCAGCACCACCAGCACGCCGATGAAGCCGACGATCACCGCCAGCCAGCGCCGCCAGCGCACTTCCTCCTTGAGCAGCAGCACCGACAGCACGGTGACGAAGATCGGCATCAGGAAGATCAGCGCGAACGCCTCGGCCATCGGCAGCAAGGTGAACGCAGTGACCGCGGACAGATTGCCGGCCGCGCCGGTGAACGCGCGCAGCAGCCAGATGCTGGGCCGCTGCGCCACCACCACTTCGCGCCAGCGATCGCCCGGCTTCTTCAGGAACGGCAGCGCCGCGAGCATCAGCAGCGCCCCGAAGAACACCACCTCGTAGGCCGGCAGCGACCCCTCCAGCCCCTTCACGAAGGCGTCGCTGATCGAGTAGGCGGCGTAACAGGCGAAACCGAGCAGCACACCCTTGAGCATCATGAGCCTCTTGCGATCGAACGACGGCCCATACCGGGCACACGGGAACTGGCGCCCATTATGCGGGGGGAACGGAAGCAGCGACCGCGCGAACCGCCCAAGACACAACAAATTCTTAAGCAATGCGTTGCTATAAGCCTCAGCGCAACCAAGGGTGCGCCCGCGGTTGCATCCAGGGAGCGGGAGTTGCCTCCGTGTCAGGACGACGCGAACCCAAGACCGCCTCGTCGGCCTCCCTGCTGCCTTGAACCCGATCGCAACGCGTCCGTTGCATGCAGCCAGAGACCGCCCGATGCAATCACTGCCACGTTGTCTGCCTTTCCTCCTTGCGGCAAGCCTGATCGGCTGCCAACCGTCCGCGCAAACCACGCCGGCCGACCACGCCGCCAACGGCGGCACGGACTCGCACTCCCCTGCTGCAGCGACCGCCAAGGCGCCCGCTTCGCCGGCGGCGTCGCTTTCAGGGGAGGCATCCCTGCAACCCTTGCTCAAGCCGGGAGACCAGATCCTCGCCTTCAAACAGCACGACCTGACCGGCAACGGCGGGACCGATGCCGTCGCCATCGTCCGCCACGCCAATGCCGATGCATCAGGCAATACCTGCGAGCTGCTGGTCCTGCAACAGGCGAATGCGGCATGGAACGTGGCCGACCGTAGCCCGCAAGCGGTCGACTGCCTCTACAACGATGTGGCGCGCAACGCGAAGCGCCTGGACGACAACCTGAGCCTGAAGCCGCAGGAAATCGTCTACGTCAACCAGCAGACGCGCAGCAATGTCACCTACACGTTGAAGTACGACCCGGCCAAGAAAGCCTGGTATCTGGCGGAAGCGAGCAGCACGGCACCGGCAGAGAATCCGCAGAGCGGCGCGATGGACGTCTTCCGCGGAACCGCCAGCTATCCGGCGGACTTCGCATGGACGCCGATCTCGCAGATCGATCCAGAAAAACTGCAGGACGCCATGGACAAGCACCGCGCCGTCGTCCAGTAATTGATTCCAAGGAGAGAACCATGCCCCGTTTCAACGAAAGCTCGGCACTGCTGCTCAAGACTGCGGTCGATTCTGGCATCACCTCGCCGACGGAACTGGCCAACCTGATGGGAAACGCCGCCGTCGAAACCGGCCACTTTCGGCGCATGCACGAGAACCTGGGCTATACCTCGGCCGACAGCGTGATCGCCGCGGTCTCCTCGGCCGATGACCGCTTCACCCGCAAGCAGGTGGAGGACGCCGTCGCCAGCCGCGATCCGCAGCGCATTGCCACCGTGATGTACGAAAACCGCGCCGATCTCGGCAATACCGAACCCGGCGACGGCTGGCGGTTTCATGGCCGCGGCTATCTGCAGTACACCGGCCGCGACAACTACGAGCGCTACGGCCAGCGCTTCAATGTCGATCTCGCCAAGAACCCGGACCTGGCGGCCGAACCGCAGACGGCGGCCAATCTCGCGGTGGCTTATTGGCGGGATCGCGTGCCGGAGAACCTGCGCGACAACGCCCGTGCAGCGGGCCGCATCATCAATGGTGGCGACAACGGTGCCAACGAACGCGTGCAGGCCGCGAACCAATGGGCCCAGACCATCACGCCCGAGCTGGTCGCCAACATCCAGAGCGGCAAGGTCTCGCTGCAGCAGTTGGCCAGCATGGGTGGGGATGAGCGCAACCAGCAAACCCGGGCACTGCAGGAACAGTTGGCTGAGCTGGGCTACCATGGCGCCGACGGCAAGCCGTTGAAGCCGGATGGCGACTTCGGACGCAATACGCGCCATGCCCTGAAAGAGTTTCAGCGCGCGCATGGCCTGGATGACGATGCCGTCGTCGGACGCGACACACGGACGGCCCTGGCCGAGGCCAAGCGTTCGCCGCTGGTCTCCGAAGCCACACACGCCGACCATCCGTTCTTCAACGCGTTGCGCGAACGCATACCCGGCGCCACCGACGCGCAAGTCGCGCACACCTTGCAAGCGGCCAAGGCCGAGGGCATCCAGGGCCCGCAGCAACTGCAGGCGGTCACGGTGCAGGACAAGGTTGCGTTCGTCGCCGGCAACACACCAGGATTTCGTACGCGTGTCGATCTGGACCAGGCGCCGACGCTGCAGGAAAGCACCCGCCAGGTGGATGCGCAGAATCAACAGCGCGATCAAGCATTGCAGCAGCCAGCCCCGCAGCAGGAACCTGCGCAGGCACGCGGTGGCATGGGGCATTGAGCGAAGCTGCCGCGTTGCGCGCGCAGCGCGCGGCACGTCGGTCCCGGTGGGATTTGCACCGGAGAGCAAAGCGCTTCTGCCGGAGTAGCGCTTTGGTCCGGCGCCGCAATGCTGCCGATGCGTTTCGCATTTAGCGACGGCAACTGCGGCGCTTGCCCGTCGCAGTCATCCCCTCTCGGCGCCGCGTCGGTTACGATGCGCTCCCGCATCCGAGCCCCATGCCGCGCCCTTCCGCCGGCAGATCCCCCCTTGACCCTCTATTCCGGCCCCCTGCTCACCCGTCCGCTCGCCGTCGCGCTGCTCGCCGCGCGCGATGCCGGCGCCGCCACCTGGTCCGGCTCGCTCGACCTGGAGCGCAGCCAGGGCCAGGCATTGCTCGGTGCCGACCGCTGGCAGTGGCAGGGACGCGAATATCCGTACCCGGGCAAGCTCAAGGACCGCACGCTGTACTACTGGGACGGCGAGGACTTCGCCGCGGTGTCGCGCTTCGGCGGTGCGCTGATCAAGCTGGTGCCGACCGAGTGGGGCGCGCCGACCTTCGAGATCGATGGCATCAAGATGCTGCCCAGCGCGCAGCTGTCGCCGTTCGAGGACGCGCGGCGCAAGGTGGCGCTGGTGGAACCGCGCGGCAAGCAAGTGCTGGATACCTGCGGCGGCCTCGGCTATTTCGCCGCCTGCGCGCTGGAGGCCGGCGTGGCACGCCTGCACTCGTTCGAGAAGAACGCCGACGTGCTGTGGCTGCGCACGCTCAATCCGTGGTCGCCGGATCCGGCCACCAGCGATGGCCGCCTGCAGCTGACCCATGGCGATGTCGGCGCCGCCATCGGCGGCATCGCCGACGCGTCGATGGACGCGATCCTGCACGACCCGCCACGTTTCGGCATCGCCGGCGAACTCTACGCGCAAACCTTCTACGACCAGCTCGCGCGGGTGCTGCGCCGCGGCGGCCGGCTGTTCCACTACACCGGCAGTCCGAACAAGCTCACCAGCGGCCGCGACGTGCCGCGCGAGGTGGCCAAACGCCTGGAGAAGGCCGGCTTCACCACGCAGCTGGCCCTGGACGGGGTCCTGGGCACGCGCCGCTGAGGCGATCGCCTCCGCCGCGTCAGATCGACGCGAGAATGTGCTCGCGCAACCAGCGGTGCGCCGGATCGCGGTGCACGCGCTCGTGCCAGAGCATGGCCATCTCGTAGCCGGGCAGCTCCAGCGGCGGCGCGCACACCCGCAGGCCGGGCTGGTCGCGCACCAGCCGCTCGGGCAGCATCGCCACCAGGTCGCTGCGCTGGAGCGCGGCAACGACGAACTGGAAGTGCGGCACCGACAGCACCACCCGGCGCTGCAGGCCATGCGCGCGCAGCGCCGCATCGGTGACGCCGCTGAAACCGCCACCATCGGGCGAGACGATGACATGCTCGAGCGCGCAGAACTGCGCCAGGCTCGGTCGACGTCGCAACCGCGGATGGCCGGCCCGACCGACCAGCACGTAGTGTTCGGCGAACAGCGTGCGTCGGCGCAGGCCGGGTGGCGCGTCGGCGACGGTGTGCAGGGCCAGGTCGATCTGGCCCTGTTCGGCCTGCTGCGCGATCGTCGGCGGCGCCAACTGCAGTACCGCCAACGCTGTACCCGGCGCCACCCGGCGCAAGGCGGCGATCGCCGGCAGCAGCACGGTGGAAGCACCGTAGTCGCTGGCCGCCACCCGCCACAACGTCTGCGCGCGCGCCGGATCGAACGGCGCATCCGGTGCCACCGCCTGCTGCAGCGCCTGCAGGGCCTCGCGCAACGGGGCGCGCAGCGCTTCGGCGCGTGCGGTGGGGCGCATGCCGCGCGGCCCCGGCAGCAGTAGCGGATCGCCCAGCGCCTCGCGCAGCTTGGCCAGGTGCACGCTGACCGACGGCTGCGACAGATGCAGCCGCGCCGCGGCGCGGGTCACGTTGTGCGTGTCGAGCAGCGTGTCCAGGGTCAGCAGCAGATTGAGGTCCAAGCGCCGCAGATCAACCATGGCAATAGCGACTATCAAGGCAATTCATTTCCACTATAGCGAAGCGCGGCCTAGCGTGGAGACCTTCCCTCACCGAGAACCCGCATGAACGTCTTGCTGGTCTATGCCCATCCCGAACCCGCCTCGCTCAATGGCGCCCTCAAGCAGGTGGCGGTGCAGCGCCTGCAGGCCGCAGGCCATCGCGTGCAGGTGTCGGACCTGTATGCGATGGACTGGAAAACCAGCGTCGACGCGCAGGACAGCCTGGACGGCGCCGCGGACGCGCGCTTCGATCCTTCGCGCGACTCGCAGCGCGCCTTCGCCAGCGGCCGTCAGTGCGCGGACATCGCCGCCGAGCAGGACAAGCTGCGCTGGGCCGATGCGCTGCTGCTGCAGTTCCCGCTGTGGTGGTTCTCGATGCCGGCCATCCTCAAGGGCTGGGTGGACCGGGTGTATGCCTGCGGCTTCGCCTACGGCGTCGGCGAACACTCCGACACGCACTGGGGCGACCGCTACGGCGAAGGCACGCTGGCCGGCAAGCGCGCGATGCTGATCGTCACCGCCGGCGGCTGGGAATCGCACTACGCACCGCGCGGCATCAACGGCCCCATCGACGACCTGCTGTTCCCGATCCAGCACGGCATCCTGCATTACCCCGGGTTCGATGTGCTGCCGCCGTTCGTGGTGTACCGCAGCGGGCGCATGGATGCGGCGCGTTTCGCGCAGACCAGCGCGGCGCTTGGCGAACGGCTGGACACGCTGTTCAGCACCGCGCCGATCGCGTTCCGCAAGCAGAATGCAGGCGACTACGCGATTCCTGCACTGACGCTGCGGGAGGAGTTCGCACCCGGCCGCAGCGGCTTCGGCATCCATGCGCTCGACGCGGACACGCAAGCGTCGGCGACCTCCGACCGCACAGCGTCGGCACCAGCGACGTAGGCACGGTGCCGACAGCGCACCTGTAGGATGCAGCGACGCTATCCCGTTGGAGCCGCCGCGCCGATGTCCACCGCCGTCTTCGTCCGTCTGCTCGCCGTATGCAGCGCCGCCTTGCTCGGCGCCTGCGCCACGCAGGCGCCACGCCTGCCCGAGCGCACGCCCAGCGAGGTCAAGGCCGACATCGCCCGGCGCATCCCGGCCACGGTACCCGATCGCCGCGGCTGGGCCGACGACGTCTACGTGGCCCTGGCCTCGCAGAGTCTGGGCACCAATGCCGAGAACATCTGTGCGGTCCTGGCGGTGATCGAACAGGAATCGACCTACCAGACCAATCCACCGGTGCCGGGGCTGGGCAAGATCGCCCGGGCGGAACTGCAGCGGCGCGCGGCGGCGGTGCATGTGCCGGCGTTCGCGCTGGATGCAGCGCTGCAATTACGCGGGCCGGATGGACGCAGCTATGCCGAGCGCCTGGCCGCCGCGCGCACCGAACAGGATCTCAGCACCATCTTCGAGGACATCGCCGGCAGTGTGCCGCTGGGCCAGCGCCTGTTCGGCGACCTCAACCCGGTGCACACCGCCGGGCCGATGCAGGTGAGCATCGCCTTCGCGCAGGTGCATACCGACGGCTATCCGTATCCGCTGAGCGACGGCGTGCGCCACGCGGTGTTCACTCGCCGCGGCGGCATCTGGTTCGGCACCCGCCACCTGCTCGGCTACCCGAACGCGGCGGCGATGCTGTACCGCTTCGCCGACTTCAATGCCGGCTGGTACGCCAGCCGCAATGCTGCGTTCCAGGCTGCGCTGGCGCGCGCCAGCGGCATCTCGCTCGCCCTCGATGGCGATCTGCTGACGCCAGGCGCCGACCTCGACGCCCCCGGCGCCACCGAGCGCGCCGCACGCAGCCTGGGCACGCAACTGGGCATGGACGCGCGCACGATCCGCCGCGAACTGCAGCGCGGCAGCGAGGCGGATTTCGCCGACAGCGCACTGTATCGCCAGGTGTTCGCCCTGGCAGACCGCGATGCCGGCAAGCCGCTGCCACGCGCGGTACTGCCGGGCATCGCCCTGGAAAGCCCGAAGATCACCCGCAAGCTCACCACCGCCTGGTTCGCGCAGCGCGTGACCGAGCGCTGGCAGCGTTGCCTTGCCAAGTGACGGTCGCGGCGATCCGCCGATCCGATGCTATGTCGGCTTGCGCAGTGCCATCATCGACCAGCCAAGGGCGACGGCAAGCGCCAGCAACACGAGGCTGAGCACGCCGTCCCAGGCGATCGAGAACCAGTAGTGCCCCGGGTCGGTCTGCAGCAGGTAGATCCGTGGCGGGCCGACTCTCGATACGCCGATGTACACGCCGCTCAGCAGCGCCTTCGCCAGCAGGTACAGCTTCACCACGGCGCTCGCGCCGATGACCGCGGCCATCAGCAGCAACACCGGCCGTTGCACACGCGCGACCAGCCGTTGCAGGCGCGTGGGTGTCGGCATTGGCGGGGGCGGTCGTCGTTTGCGTTTGCCCATGGCCTCCTCGCCTGCGCTAGGCACTGCAGTCTAGAGCGATGCCGGAGAACGCCGGCACAACGCGCCGAAGCGCAGCACTAGGCAGCTGTGCGCCGCCCTGGCGCGCCAAGCAGGCCGATCCGGCGGAACCACAGTTCCAGCGGCACCGTGACCAGCGGCGGCAGCGCCGCCAGCAGGCTCAGCGCCCACGCCCACCAGGGCCAGCGCAACCGCAGCGCGGCGAGCAGGCTGGCGACCACGTACAGCAGGAATGCAGCCCCATGCAGACGGCCGAACAGCCACACGCCCAGCTCGGTGGTCTGGGTGCCGTACTTGAGCAGCATGCCGAGCAACAGGCCGGCCCAGGTCAGGCCTTCGAACACGGCGGCAGCGACGAACAGCCGGCCCACCGGCGACAACGGACGGGAAGAAGACAAGGACACACGCAACTCCAGTGAGGGAACGAGGCCGCGACGCGATGGCGGCGGCGACGCCCGCTGGCACCTGCATTGTAGAGCGTGTCCTTGCGCGTGGCGCACAGGCACGACGCGGCCACGGCGAGCGCGGCACAGGTAGACCCCAGCGCACCGATCCGTCATCGCGTGGCCGGCAATGCGCCGCAGCGCACCGCCGCAGTCCTCAGCGACGCTGTTCCAGCACCGCCACGTCGTCGGGCGCCAGTTGCACCGTGTCGTTGCTCGGCGTCGGCCCCAGCAGCGCGCGCATCGACGCCGGCAGCCGCACGGTGTGCGCGGTGGCGCCGTGGTTGATCAACACCACGATGCGCCGCGCGCCATCGCTGCGCACGCCCACTTCCACATCCTCCGGCACATCGGCCAGCGGCGCCTGCACCCCGGCGTCGCGCAACCAGTCGCCGGTGAGGCGATCCAGCGTGGCGTCGTCGAACCAGCCGCCGACATAGCTGATGCGGCCCTTGCCGACGCGCCGGGTCAGCAGCGCCGGCGCGCCGTCCAGCCAGCCGTTGGCCGCGCCGTAGCGCAGCGGCGCGGCGGTGTCGGCGGCAGTGGCCTGCAACTGTTCGGCCCAGATTTTGGCGCTGCCGTCGGCGCCCGCGCCGACCAGCGGGATCGGCTTGTCCAGCGCATAGAACTGCTCCACGCGTCCGCCGAGCAAGGTCGCCAGCGGGCCGGGCTGGCGCTGCGGATGCAGGCCGTTGTCGACGTTCTTCATGCCGCTGCGCGGGCCCAGCACCAAGTGCCCGCCGTGTTCGACATAGGCCTTCAGCCGCTGCGCCTGTTCCTCGGTCAGCACATTCAGCGCCGGCGCCACCACCAGCTTGTAGCGCCCCAGCGGCGCCATCGCCGAGACCACGTCGACCACCTGCGCCTGCTGCCGCAGCGGCCGGTAGAAGCTCTTCATCTGCACGACCGGATCGAAGTCGGCCGCGTGCTTCTGGAAGCCGATCGCCCAGCGGCTGTCGAAGTCGTTGATCAGCGCCACCTGCGCCTGCGGCGTGGTGCCGGCCAGCGCCGGACCGGCCTTGGCGAACTCCGCGCCGACCTGCTGGATCTCCGCATACACCGGCACCGGCGTGCCGTCGGCGCCGACCAGGGTGCCGTGATATTCCTCCTGGCCGTTGGGCGCAGCGCGCCACTGCCAGTACGACACCGCATCGGCGCCATGCGCCACCGCCTGCCACGCCATCGCGCGTACCTGGCCCTTGCGCAGCGCCACGTTGGTCGCGCGCCAGTTGACGAAGCCCGGCTGGGTTTCCATCACCCAGTAGTTGCGCTGCTTGTAGCCGCGGGTCAGATCGTGGCGCGCCGCATTGTCCATCCAGTCGTAGCGCTCGCCGGCGACGTAGTCGTCCCAGGCGGCGATGTCGAGCACGCTGTGCACGGTGTAGGCGTCAAAGCCGGCGAACCAGCCCATGGTGTTGGTGGTGATGAACTGGCGCGGATCGGCATGCGGGCGGATCGCGTCGATCTGGTTGCGCGAATAGTCGGCCCAGGTGTCGCTGACGAAGCGCTTCCACTCCAGCAGCAGCGCCGGATTCTCCTCGTCCTCGCGCACCGGGATCTGCGCGAAGTCGTTGTAAGTCTGGCTCCAGTACGCCGTGGCCCAGCGCTGGTTCAGCGCGTCGATGCTGCCGTACTTGCGCTGCAGCCACGCGTGGAACTGCGCCTTGGCCTCGGGATCGAACGAGGACTGCGCGTACTCGTTGTCCAGTTGCCAGCCGACCACGTGCGGGTTGTGCCCGTAGCGCTGCGCCATCTGCTCGGCGATGGCATGCGCGAAGCGCCGGTAGCGTGCGCTGGCGAAGGAGAACTGCTGGCGGTTGCCGTGCTCGTCGCGCACGCCGTCCTGGCTGACCCGCAAGGTGTCCGGATAGGCCTGGGTCAACCACGCCGGCGGCGCCGCGGTCGGCGTGCCCAGCACCACCACCATGCCGTGGCGCGCGGCCGCGGCGATGGCGCGGTCCATCCAGTCGAAATCGTACTGCCCCTCGCGCGGCTCCATCCGGCTCCAGGCGAACTCGCCGATCCGCACCACGCGCACGTGCGCCGCCTGCATCAGCGCCAGATCGCGCTCCCATTGCGCCTCCGGCCACTGCTCCGGATACCAGGCCACGCCCAGCAACAGCGGCGCAACGTCGCGATAACGGGTGGCCTGCGCCTGCGCCAGCATCGGCAGGCAGAGCAGGATCGACAGCATCGCAGCGAACAGGGCAACGCCGCAGCGTTGCGGAACACGGAACAGTGGCATGCGCAAGACCTTCGCAAGAGGAAACGCCGGCACGCCCCCTGCGCTGTGCCAGCGCCTGCATTGTGCGCAGTTTTGCCATGCGCGCACTTGTGCATCTTGCGGCGTTTGCGCGCGCAACTGCGCACAATCCGCACGCCGTACCTCACCGCGTAACGCATGATGCGCCAACGCTGCATCGCGCCATCCAGCGCGACCCGTGCACCGATGTGGACTGAGGACACCGTTGTGCTCGCGTTGCGCCACCGGTCTCACTTGAACGCTTTGGAGGACCGCGACATTGAAATGGTCATCTGCGCTGGCTAGCGTCACGCCTCCCCCACTGCTGGACACGCCATGAAGACCCCTCGCTTGCTCGGCACCTTGCTCGCCGCGGCCGCCACGCTGTTCTCGGCCGGCACCGCCCTGGCGCAGACCGTCACCGTGACCCCGAGCGAGGTCCACCAGACCATCCAGGGCTTCGGCGGCATGAACGGCGCCGGCTGGATCGCCGACCTCACCCCGGCCCAGGTCGACCTGGCCTTCGGCAGCGACACCGGGCAGATCGGCCTGTCGATCATGCGCATGCGCATCGATCCGTCCAGTTCCGGTTGGAGCCAACAGGTACCGTCGGCGGTGCGGGCCCGCGCGCACGGCGCGGTGCTGCTGGCCACGCCGTGGTCGGCGCCGGCCTACATGAAGTCCAACAACAACCTCAACAACGGCGGCAAGCTGCTGCCGCAGTACTACGACGCGTACGCCAAGCACCTGCTGGACTTCACCGCCTACATGGACAGCAAGGGCGCGCCGATCTACGCCCTGTCGCTGCAGAACGAGCCGGACTGGCATCCGGACTACGAGTCGGGCGACTGGAACGGCACCGACTTCCTCAATTTCATCAGCGCGCAGGGTGCGAAGTTCGGCAAGTTCAAGCTGCTCGCCGCCGAGTCGCTGGGCTTCAACACCGCGCTGACCGACCCGGTGCTCAACAGCAGCGCCGCCCAGTACCTGTCCATCATCGGCGGGCACCTGTATGGCGTGCAGCCCAAGGACTACCCGCTGGCGCGCAGCAAGGGCAAGCAGCTGTGGATGACCGAGCACTACACCGACAACACCGACGGCAACGCCTGGCCGTCCGCGCTCGGCGTGGGCAGCGAACTGCACAACAGCATGCTGGCCAACTACAGCGGCTACATCTGGTGGTACATCCGCCGCAGCTATGGGCTGATCGCCGAGAACGGCACGGTGAGCAAGCGCGGCTACGTGATGTCGCAATACGCACGCTTCGTGCGTCCGGGGTCCGTGCGCATCGGCGCCACCGCCGCGCCGTACAGCGATGTCGCCGTCAGCGCCTACAAGACCCCGGGCGGCAAGCTGGTTCTGGTGGCGGTCAACACCGGCACCCAGCATCGGCAGCTCACCGTGCGCGTGCCCGCCGGCAGCGCCACCGCATTCACCAAGTACAGCACCTCGTCCACCCTCAACGTCGGCTATGGCGGCAAGTACAGCGTCGCCTCGGGCCAGACCGTGGTCTATGTCGACCCGCAGAGCGTGGCCACGCTGGTCGGCGAGTGATCGTCGCGATGGTTTGAATTTGTTGGATCGACCCGCGGCAGCCCGGCGCTGCCGCGGGTGTTTTCGGGAGGACTGTCCACGTCGTCGCGGTGCCACGCCGTGAGCGTCGGCACCGAGACACGCGCCAGCGATCAGCCCAACTTGGCCAGGAACGCAAGCAAGGCCTGATTGAACTCCTCGGCATGACTGGTGTTGCAGCCATGCGGCGCATCCCTCAGCAACACCACATCGCTGCCGGCGATGGCGCGATGGGTGCGCTGGCCCGAGCCTTCGTAAGGCACCGTGGCGTCGGCATCGCCGTGCAGCACCAGGGTCGGCACGTCGACCTTCTTGATGTCCTCGCGGAAATCGGTGGTGCCGAACGCCTGCATGCAGCCCAGCGCCGCGGCCTGGTCGCTCTGGAGGCACAGCGCGATCGCCTCCTGGCGCTGAGCCTCGCTGACCTTCAGCGTGCCGTGGGCGCTGAAGAAGCCGCGGGTGAAGTCATCGAAGAACGTCTCGCGCGAGGCCTTCAGCCCCTGCTCCATCTCCTGCGCCTGCTCCTTGCTCAGCGGCCCTTCCGGGTTGTCGTCGGTCTTGAGCATGTACGGCGGCACCGCGGAGGCGAACACTACCGCTGCCAGCTTCTCGGTGCCATGCCGCGCCACGTAGCGCGCCACCTCACCACCGCCCATCGAGAAGCCGACCAGCACCGCGTCGCGCAACTGCTTGTCTTCGATGATGCCGGCCAGATCGTCGGCCAGGGTGTCGTACTCGTAGCCGTCGGCCGGCTTCTCCGAACGGCCGAAGCCGCGGCGGTCGTAGGCGATGACCCGGTAGCCCGCCTGCTGCAGCGGCCCGACCTGGTCCTTCCACGCCTCGGCCGACAGCGGCCAGCCATGGATCAGGATCACCGGGCGACCGGCACCGCCGGTATCTTCGACATGCAGACGGACACGTGTGCTGGTGGCAGCCATGGGCAGGACCTCGTGGTGGGGAGTCACGGCAGCTTCCACTGCCGCATGTCCGGCCCGCGTGAGTGCCGTGTGTCCGAGCGTTTAACGCGGCGCGAGGGCGCTCAACCGATCCGCGGCAGGGCGCGGGTCAACTGCGCCAGCGCATCCCGCGCGATGCTGTGAAATGCCGCAGACATGTGCGCGTCATCGATGACGCGCTCCCAGAACGTCACCGCCATGCCGGCCGCTGCGCGCCAGTCGTCGCGCTGGTCCGGTGTCGGCAACGGCACCACATAGGCGCGCTCTACCACCTCGCCGCTGGCCGCGGGTCGGAACGCCATCGGCAACATGTCGTAGATCGGCGCCAACGCCATCGGCAAGGCATCGCCCAGCATCAGGCCAGCGTTGCCCAGATGCATGTCGTTGTTGCCGATCAAGGCGCCGAACCAACCGCACACGCGCAGGCGCTGCGCATCTGCGTCGCTCAGCCAGCCTTCGCGCTGCAGTTGCGGTGCAAACGACCACCAGTCGACGCGCCCATGGCCGAAGTAGGCCGCATCCACCGCGGCCAACGAGACGAAGCCGCGCCGTCCCAGCACAGGCGTGCGGTCGAACCGCGTGGACTGCAGGAACACGCGACCGTCGCTCTCGAGCAGTTCGCTCTCGACGGCAGCGATGCCGTGCGCACGCAGGATGTCGCTGGCCAGGTGTTCACACCGCAGCAGGTCGCTCCAACGCTGCGCGGCCGGCGTGCCGGCACGCTCGCTGAACTTGACGATGACCGCCGTGTAGCCGCCTTCCGTGTGCAGTATTGCGGTGAACTTCGGTTGTTCGCCTCCTGCCGACGAGCCCACCGCCTCGCCACGCAAGACGGCATCGGCGCGCTGCGGATAATGCTGGGATCGCTGCGCCTTCTCCAGCGCATCAGCCGGCTGCAGGGCGGCCTGTTGCGCACGCTGCAAAGCGAACTCGCCCAGGACCAGGTCGCCGGGCTGATCGTCGCCATGCCGCAGCAACGACAGGACGACATCGTCAGGCTGCCAGCGCTGCAGATCCTGCGGCGCGCAGATGTCTTCGGCGACGCGCCGTGCGAAGGCACGGCCGAGGAAGCCTTGCGGGCGCTGATCGTCCAGGAACCACGGCAGCCCTGGGAACACGCCATCGGCGAATTCACCATGCACCAGAACCGGTCGCGCGTTCTGCGGAACGAACAGAAATCCATCGCCATGCATGGCATGGAGATCGCCAAGCGTCTCGGCGCGCCCGTCAGGACGCAGACGGAACAGGGGCCAGCGTCGGCCTGCCCGGCCCAACGTGCGGCTGAGCGCGTAGCGCGTGGCGCGCGCCTTGCCGATCCGCAGCACCTGATCGCCGGCAGCGCTGAGCAGACGCGAGACCGTCGGTTGGCTGATGCCGAACGCCGCTGCGATACCAGGCGCCGTCGCTGCCCCCTCATGGCGCAGAAAAGCAATCAGATCGCGTAGCCGGGCCTCGCTCATTCCCGGATTGAATAGATTTATGAATAGATAGTCAAGAGAAATAGACTTGTAAGCAGATGGATTCTTTGGCTATTACCTCGACATAGGTCTACTAGTGACTACTTTTTTGAATAGATACTTGAAGCGACGGATGGTCAGCCTGCCGAACCTAAGGCGAGCGCCCTGCAGGCGCTCGCCTGACTGCCCGATCCGGCAGAAGTGCAAGCGACGAGGCTACGTCCAGTTGTCGTTGCCGAAGTCGCCGTCGCCCTGGAAGTCCTGGCCCATGTCCTGCTGCGGCGTGTCGTCGTAGTAGTTGTTGGTGATGTTCTCGACTACCGTCTCCTGCGGCGCGCCGCCGCCGAACAGGCCGCCGCCGTGGTGGCCGCCCAGCAGGCTTTCCACGCCCTCGAACAGGAACATGCCGCCGGCCACGCCGGCCGCCGTGGTGGCCGCGGTGCTGAGGAAGCTGGGGCCACGCGCGGCGGCCGGTGCCGGCGTCGGCTCCGCGGCCGCAGCGCCACCGCCGAACCAGCGCTCGCGCCAGCCGGGCGCACCGGCGCCCGCGACGCCTGCGGCGGCGGGTGCCGGGGGCAACGGCGGCGGCGCCGCATTGAAGCTCTGGCCCAGGAAGCTGGCCGGCGGCGGCGGGGGCGTGGCCGCCTGCTGCAACTGCGCGATCTGCGCCTTGGCGGCCTCCAGCGCGTGCTCCAGCAGCAAGGTACGCTGTACCAGCAGATACGCGGCATCGGGTTGATCGGCCAGGCGCGCGTGGATCAGCGCGTCGGCCTGCGGATCTTTGGCCACCCCGCCGGCGCTGCGCAGGCGCGCCAGGAAGTCTTCGAGAAGCTGCTGTTCTTGCGGAGTCATACCCGTACCTGGATGCGATGACCGGCCCAGTGCCGGCACGGCACGGTATGGGCATCGCCCGGCGCAGGCCAAGGGTGCGTCCAAGTTCCGGTGTATCGGCATTCATCAATCACGCGCGCCGGGAAAACCAGCCCGGCGGCCGCACTGGCGAACTCCGACATTCTTCCGACAACGGGCGCCAGGTACGCCCCCACTCCAAGCGCAGAAGCCCTGATTATTCCTCGTCGATGTCCGAACTGGAGGAGGACGTCGCATGCGGCAGCCGCGCCGCCCACATGTTGTCGACCAGGTTCGGATACGGGCGGCCATTCTCCTCGGCACGCTGCTTCGCCGCTTCCTTCTGCGACGGTGACAGCGGCTGGCTGCGTTGACCGCGCGGATTCGGTTTCTTCCACGGAGGCGTCTTGGACGAGGGCATGGGCGTCAGGGTGAGCGGAGAGGAGCCATCGTGATCCGGCCATGCATGCGTGGAGGGTGAAGGCCTGCCGGGACGCGCCGGCAGTTGCACGCCCTGCACTACTCCGAATCCACCCCTGCCAGCGCGAACACCCACCGCGGCACCACAGGTTCGCCGGCATAGAAGTCCTTCGGCTTGTCCTCAGCCATCGCCCAACGGTGCAGCCAACTGATCCCACCGGGGCCGGTGTAGCCCTCGGCATGGGTATAGGCGGGATCGCGCAATGCCTCCTCCAGGCCGATGAAGGCGTAGCCACGACGGCGCGTGGCCGCGATCAGATCCGGGAATGCGGCAGCGTTGAGCGCGTTGGCGTGCATCAGCCACACCTGCGGGATACGGCGGCCGAACAGCGCCTGCGATTCGCGCTCGAAGAAATCCAGCTTGTTGAGCATGTACGGCACGTAGCCCTTGCGCAGGCGCAGCAGCATGGCGTCGCGCGCCGGGCCTGGCGGCTCGTCCAGCACATGCGCGTAGGCGAACGCCCATACCCACTCGCCGCTGTCCACCGTAACCGGCGCGATGCGGTAGCCATGCGCGACCAGGAAGCCGTTGACCGCCTCACGGTCGGCGACGCTGCGGCCGGTGGCCAGATACGGATGACGGAACCACTGCAACGACTGGCCACGCTCGGCCAGCAACGGCCGCAAGGTGCGCTCGCCGCGCACGATCGCGTCCTCGTACGCCGGCACGCCCACCCGGTGCAGGTTCACATGGCCGTAAGTGTGGTTGCCAAGCGCATAGCCGGCATCCAGCCAGTCGCGCAGCATCGCCACGCGTTGCGGCTGCACCTGTCCGTCCTGCTCCAGCTTGTCTTCGTTGACGAAGCCGACGATGGGTACCTGCGCCTGCCGCAGCGAGGCCATCAACTGCGCATGCAGCGCCGGCAACTGGGCAGGCGGCGTCTGCTCGATGCGCTGCCACGGCAGGTCGTCGATGGTTACCGCGATGCGGCGCGTGTCGTCCTGGGCCTGGGCGAATGCGGCGACGCACAGCAGGGCCGGCAGCAACAGGCAGCGAAGTACTCTCATCGGACGCCCCCAGTATGGAGTTGCCAGTCTATACGCACACATGCGGACGACACCAAGGAGCACCTGTCAGCCGATTGCGCGCCCTGCCTGGCTGACTCACCGGCAAGAGCCAGGCACCGAAGATTCAACTCCCTGCGTACGCGTTGCCACGATCCTGCGAGCAGGATAAAGGAGAGCGGCGCTGCAGGTTCCGAGCCAATACCCTCACTAGTTGCTCGCGCGCCAAGCGCTTTCGTGCAGGCGACATGGCCGGCAGGACCTCCACAAGCGCATCGCTGAGCGGCAGCGACCAGGTCGCCTCTGGGCCATCCATCTCCTGATCTCTTCGGCCACCTGGCAGGCCATGGATCCATGCCAGCATGAATGGCTTCTGCGACTGCGAATGGAACTCCAGCGGCGCCCCGCGTTCGGGCACGATGCGGACCGTCATGGACGGGCTATCGTCGGTCCATGGAATAGATTCGCCATAGAGCCGCTCGAGCGCGTCTCTCACGCCATCTCCATTCACTTGCGCGGCACGCAGTTGGCGCTGTTGTAGGGGTGGGCAATCCCGATCGACAAACAGCGCATTGCGGATTCTGGCGATGGTCGCTGGTTCCATCGCCCGCTGCTGCAACGCGCCCAGCCCGGTCGCGCGATCGATGCGAGGCGCGCGTGCCGCCGCGAACAGCGCCATCACCTTGTCCGTAGCGACCCCCTGCTCGGCGTGCCTCGCCCCATCCTGGTCCGTCCAGCGCATGACGAACCCTATGCCGTTGCGCGCCGGAACCAAGTGGAAACGTTCATCGACGTACCCCCACCCCATGTATGTGTATTGGACCGAGACCGAGGCGATCCTGATCGGGGCTTGCCGCCTGGCCGGCGCCGCAGCACGTCCTGCAGCAAGCAGCCAGAGCGATGCCACGGCAACGACGATGACCAACGCGATACGCATGCGATTCCCCCCAAGTGCAGGCAAGCTAATCCACCTTTCATGCAGAGGGAAGCCGCCAGCGCCGGAATCTCCTTTTCGCACGTCCAATCGACACGGACCGCGTGCGCCGCGGAGCGGGTGCGCGCGCGATGCAGAACACGCGAGGCGCCGGCACTCGCGCCGCCATGGCACCATGCAGATGCGCCGACTCGCGCGCGGACCCGAACAAACGGAAACGAGGGAATGAGGAAAGCGCTTTGGCTGGTCTGGACGTGCCTGCTGCTCGCCGGGTGCACGAACACGGCGCAGGCGCCCGCCGCAGCGGCAGCGGCGGCAAGGAAGGACGCCACCACGCAACCGGTGCCACCGCACGCACGCACGGTAGCGGAGCAGCTCGGTGGTCAGCGCGGCAGCGGTGCGCCTTACGAACTGGCTGGAACCCAGGTGTGGGATGTCCCCGATCCCGTGTCCGGCCGCACTTACCAGGTGTTCGTGGCGTTGCCCGCCGGCTATGCGGATCACCCCGAGCGGCGCTACCCGGTGCTGTACGCCACCGATGCCGATTATGCGTTTCCTGTGGCGCGGCAGATCGCGCGGCGCTTGAACGGCGAAGGTCCGGCTATCGAGGACTTCATCCTGGTCGGCTTGTCGTATGCACTCGGCGATGAACCGATGCCAAGCCGTCGCCGCGACTACACGCCCACCACCGAGGCCGGCGATGTTGCGGCCGCCGGTGCCACTCACGGGGGTTCCAGCACCTACATTGCGTACTTGCGCGACCGAGTGCTCCCCTTCGTCGCGCAACGCTATCGCACCGATGAAGCGCGGCGCTTGTTCCTTGGCCATTCCTACGGCGGCCTGCTCGGTACGCAGATCCTGCTGAGCACACCCGAGCTGTTTTCCGGCTACATCCTGGGTAGTCCGTCGTACTGGTTCGGCGCGCATGCCATGCGCGCCGAGGAAACGCGCTTCGCCTCCAGTCACCGCGATCTGCCGGCACAGGTCTACATGTATGTCGGCGAGTACGAACAGCGCCGCTACGGCAAGCGCTACGACATGGTGACCGACGCGCAGCAGATGGTGCAGACCTTGCGCGGACGGCACTATCGGTCGCTGCGCCTGCAGTTGGACGTACTGGACGACGAGGATCACCTGAGCGTTGCGCCGCGCGGGCTCACCCATGGCTTGAAGTTCCTGCTGGGTGTTCCGCGGCAGTGAGGCGCGGCGCGCACGCCGCCGGTCGGGCGGATGCTGCATCTCCACATGGCGTTGTCGCGGCTGAAACCGCTCCTACAGGTGCCGGCCGGCCGCCGTTAAAGGTCTTCTAAAGCAACGCCATTTACCGGCACGTATTCGCAGAGGTTTACTGAAGGCACCGCGTAACGGCCGCTCAATACTTCAGCGCATCCGCCGTCGGCGCCAATGGTGCGAAGCGCGCGCCGCTGAAATCGTGCAGTAACTGGAAGGCCTGCGCACCCCGCTGCGTCAATTCGCGGAAGTCGCTCTTGCGCAGACGATAGAGCCTGCCCTCGCGCGCGAACACCAGGTCGCCGCCATCCCAGTCGGCCCAATCGCTGCCCGGCAGGTCGACCAGCACGGTGCCGTCGCGGTCCAGCACCCGGTGATCCTGACCATACCAGGCATGGTTTTCCTGGCCGACCGCATGCAGCAGCGACTGCAGGCGACGGCCATTGGCGCCGAGCTTCTCGCGCACGCGCGGGCGGCTGAAGCGGAACAATGCGCCGCTGCGTAGCCCGCCACGTTCGCCTTCGCCGTCATCGTGCAACTGCCAGCCATCGCGTTCGCGCAACACGCCGTCGATCGGCTCGTCCTCGCCGCCGCCCGAATGCGCGCCGAACGGCCGCACCTGCAGATGGTGCGGCAACTGGAAGCCGGTGGGCATCGGAAAGGAGTCGCCGCCATCGCGTGGCCGATGGTTCAACAACAAGGTCCGCTCGTCCTCGAACATCCCGCCGCCGCCCCAGCAGTCACCCTTCGGCCACAGCGACAGTGCGGTGAAGAACGGCGGCCGCGACAGCGCGGTCCAGGTGCCGAAGTCGCCGCGCTGCTTGGAGGCGAAGTACACCAGCAGCCGCCCCGACGGCGACAGATCACAGCGCCGCTCGTAGATGCGGCCCTTGAACCACTGTCCGTGCACGAAGCTGTCGTCGCGCAGATCCCAGTGGATCAACTGTACCTGCTTGCTCGGCCCGCGGCGGAAGATCACCCCGGTGCGCGCCTCGCGCGCAAGCAGGGCGAACAGACGGGCCGCTGGCAGGCGCTGCGACATTGAGGATTGTGCGGACTCCATCTGCGGATCTCCTCGCAGGACTCAGCCGTCACAGTGGCAGACCCCCGGCATCGCGACAACCGCCGCCGGCGCGCCGCATTCGCGACGCGCATGCCACCACCGATGTCCGCAAACGGCGGGCCACCCGGGCCCGCCTCTACCACGTCGTACTACTTGGCGATCACCGACGTCCCCGACGGCACCATGTAGCAGGCCTGCGCCTTGGCACAGGCCTCGGCGTTGATCTCGGCGATCTGGCTGGCCAGGTACTGCTCCGGGGTCAGGCCCATGCGGTTGCGGTAGGCGTTGTCCGCATCGGCCTTGGCCACCTGCTCCTGCTCGCGCTGGCGCTCGGCGGTGGTGGCTTCCACCAGCGTCTTGACCCGCTGCTGCTGCGCCGCGGTCAGGTTCATCTGCTGCAGCACGTCGGGATTGGGACGGGCGCGGCCGAGGGTGATGTTCTGGATCTGAATCGGCAGGCCCTGCTCCTTGACCAGGGCGCGCACGTTCTCGGTCACCGCCTCGTCGATCTTCCGTGCACTGTCCGGGTCGCTCATCATCCGCGTCATGTCGTAGCGCTTGACCTGGTCGCGCACGATCGCCGCGTACTGGCTGGCGACGTTGTTCTTGAACCAGTCCTGCCCGAAGCCGGACAGCAGCCGCGCCGGCGCGGTGATGCAGTATTGGATCTGCGTGGAGAAGTCCAACAGGATGTTGTCGCTGGACGAGAAGTCATCGAAGGCCACCTGCACCGTCTGCGGCGTGGTGTCCACGTACACTGCCGAGGTCGTCATCCAGGTATAGGTGCGGCCGGGATCGCGCACGTCGTCCAGGCGGATGCCGCCCTTGCCGAACAGCAGCGGCTTGTCCACCAGTACCGCCTGCTGCCCCGGATCGGGCGAGACCACGGTACAGGCGCACAGCAAGGCCGCCACGGCGGCGGCCAGCATGGAATGTTTCATCGATGTCCCCCTGAAGGACGGCGCCGCGCGCCGTCGTGTGCGGGGGATGCTAGCGCATCGTGGGGGGCGAGGCACCTGCTTGGGTATGGGCAGATAGGCCGCTCATGGACCTACATGAGATTCGAATAGTCGCCAAGCTGGTTGCAAACCTCTCTCGGCGGATCATCCAACTTCACTATGCGGCGCTTGCGGGCATCCGCTTCTCCCTTGGGAGACACGATGCGGTACAGCAAGTAAAAGCCATCCATGGATTTCCATAGGCCGAAGCTGGAGATGCCTGAGAACTGGTAGGTCGTGCCATCCGACCGGCGAGCAGTGAAGACGCACTCTGCGTAGCTCCCCCAGCCGCAGCGAGCGTCCAGCGTCTGCAGTCCGGCGCTTCCGTGCAGATCGAAATGATAGGTACGGCCTGCATCACTTTCTACGACCATCGGGGTCATCTGTTTTACATCCACCGACGCTCCATCAGTCCAATCGCTGGCTTGGCTGCAAAGTAGATCACCCCGATCTACTTCGACGGCGCGGGCAGCAGAAGCATTCATGCCCCCACACAGGAAGGCCGCGATCAGCCACCATCGCACTTCTGTCATTCTTCCCGCCTTAGTCGATCTGTCATCTGTGAAATTGCCCTTCCAACTAGCCAACGCCTGACCTGCCATGGGCCATCGTCAGGCACGCTCCTATTTCGCCTTCCTCGTGAAGGCGATCAACAGTTCCGATCCGGCTTCCTCCAAGGCACCGACGTTACCCTCGAAGCGGACGGACACCCGGTATCGGCCGGGCGGCGTATCCCGTATAAAAGCCATGTCCAATTCGCGGTAGGTGACATTCGGAGCAATCAACCCCGCGGCTTCCATCGTTGTGACGTCCGCATCTGTCGCGAAGATACGTGGCACATGCCCATCGCGGCCCAAGGCCACGACTCGATACTCGGTACGCCCTATTTCTTCGCTCCGCTGCAATACCACCGGTTGCTCGCCTGCCTCTGTCAATCGATAGAGGTGCAACTGAGCGGTCACGCCAGCATCGCGTAGGAGATCGACCTTGGCCGCTGCAGCCTCACCATCTGCAGCAGCGACCCGCAATCCGATGAAGATCGGCGGCTCAGGATCATCCTCCTGGGGAGGAACAGCAAAATCGAGCGTGATGGCATCAGACAGGAGTTGCGGACTGAGCTTCCTGACCAGCGGCACGGTCGTCCTGGCTACAGGCGACTCCTTGCGATTGAGCCCCTGGCTGGACGCCACTGATTGAGCTGATTCGGGCTGGCATGCTGTCAGTAGCAAGGTCGCGGCGATGAAGACCATGCAAAGCGCCTGCTTCGATTTCGCCATGAAATCACCTCAATGCTTATGCCATAGAAGCGCCGAATTGCATTCTCGCGCTAGCGCGCAGGGACGCTGATTGCTTCGGGCGCAAGGAATTGTCAGGGCCGATCGAGCCCATCGTCTTGATCCATGCATTCTTGATCGAAAGGCACATCCTTCCCTGCGACACTCGGATGAAGCGCAACGTCGCGCCGATAACCGGAACCATACTTCTGATAGCGAACAAGCAGTCCATTTTGTAGCCGGAACCGATCTTCTGGTCCTGAGAACGCGGGGCATGCGGCGTAGCTTTTTCCTCCATCTTCACTGCAATAGCGGATATACAACGTGCCCCCGCGTACTTCCCCCTGCAATTGCCCGTCATGGCCGTGCGCGTTGGTTCCCTCGCTCCAATCTCCGGTGACGCGATCGCCATGCTGCTGCAGATGCAGGCCCAGGTAATGGCCCAAGTCGCATCTCTTGGCATAACCCCACTCGCCGGAGAATGTGGTGGACTTGCTTGCGTAAGCGGAACCCGCACACGAGGTCATCAACCCCATCGCCACAACTCGCGCGACGAGCGACAAGCGCCGCCCGCGTCGGTGCTGCTTCATCATCGGTCACCCCTTGTACATGGCCTGCGGCTCGTAGACAGGGAAGATAGCAATCGGTCTCCCGACGTTCCACCGACCTCCCGCCAGATATGCACCCGCCGGCCAGCCCGAGCAGGGGCGCACCGACTTGACGCATAGCTGCATCGCGCGTTAAAGAGCCGCAGGGAGGACAGGAGCGGCGAAAGGATATGGCGAAAACACTCCCGCTGAAGATGACCTGGCTGGTCTCCGCTGCGATCGCCACGCTGTCCACAGCCGCCTGTTCGGCAAAACCACCGGCCGATGCCCCGAAGCCGGCAGCGCGCAAGGAGCAGCCTGCCGTGGCGGCAAAGCAAGTTGCACCCGACAGCACTCCTCCACCGGGCGAGTACATCACCGACAAGGGATGGGGTCGCCTGCTGATCAAGCAGCAAAACGGCACATTGACCTTCTCCCTGGAAAGCGCCACGGGGGAAGACGTGTGCGAGCTGAATGGCGCGATAGAGGGACACACCGGCGTCGCCAAGGGGAACAAGGGCCAACCCACCTGCCAGGTGAAGTTCGCCAGTACGCCGCAGGGCATTGACGTAGCGGCTGCCACGCCCGCCGAATGCAAGACGTTCTGCGGCTACAACGGGGATTTCGAGGCGCCCTACCTGCGGGTCAAGGATGGCTGTGGCCGAGACGCGCTGGACCGCACGCGGACGACCTTCAAGCGCCTCTACGATGCGAAAGACTACAAGGCAGCGCTCGCCACCTTGTCGCCAGTCGTGCCGAGTTGCCTGCCGACGCTGGAATGGGAAGACGAAGGCGCCATTCGTAACGATCTGGCCATCACCCAGTACAAAAATGGCTTGTATGCGCAGTGCCTTTCCACACTCGACACCTATGCGGAGGACGCCGCCAAGGACGACGACGCGGCCGTGGAAGGATGGACGCCAATGCTGGCGGACCGCTACCTGGCGATCATGCGTGCCGCGAGAACCAACATCGGCTTGTGCCGCAAGGGCGCAATGAAGCGCTAGGCCTCAAAAGGAGTGGCGTAAGGAGGTCGCCCCTCATCCGCCATCGACAGCGACGGATGCGGGGTACCCCTAGAAGGATCACCCCAGTGACTGCCCCTGGCTTCTAGACACCTCGCGCTGCTGTGTCATCGCTTGCTCCTGAGCAATGACCTGGTTCGCCGCCATCAGCTTGGCATCTGACTGCTCGACCGGAGTCTGCATCGCCTGCTGCACTGGCACATGCGCGCGCAGGTGCGCAGGATCGTTCAATTCTCCTTGAACAGCGATAAGGCGTTCAGGCCCGGCGACAACATGATCCACTCTTGTCAATGCATTGCTGGAGAGCGATGCGCTGGAAGCAGTTGGGTACTGGTCTCCGTTGTCCTTGCATGCAGCGAGAAGGCTCCTGCACACACGCTCACTGTTCTCATCGAATGGCACGCCAGCCTGGCTCCCGAGCCGCTGCACTCCTTCTCTGATTTGCAGGAGCATTGCGTGATCAGGGTGCGCAGGATTGTCGGGGCCAGTTCGGCCACCGTGTTGCTGCGGAGCAGGCCGGAGTTCGGGTGCATGAGGGTCCACATGCAGCAGCCGTTGCGTCTGGCCTCCCTGCTGCAGGTTGAGATCGGTGGTGCCATCGTGGTTTCGGGCGCGCGTCAGATTCTCGCGCGCGACAGAACTCCACTCACCGTTCAAGAACGCATGGCCCTGCCCATGCTTGTTCCAATTGACCAGATCATTGCCCGCGGCATAGAAGCCTGGCCCATTGAAGCGCTCTGGATGCGCGCGGTCCGTGGGGCCGTACTGATGCGCCCCGCCTCTATCCAAGGCACCGATGAATTGCCCTGCGCGGTCTTCATGCAGGAACAAGTTCTTGATGACCGGATACTCATGCGGCAAGTTCCGATGCAACCTATCCGCATTGAGGGTGGTTGGATTGACAAGTGGATCGGACAAAACACTTGCCCACGCTGTCGAGAGAGGACTTTCTGGATTTGCGTTGCGCAGCGCGTTGACGACAGCGGCACCTCTGAGTGCACCGTCGCGACCACTTTCAAGGTAGTCCTGAGGCCCGGAAAGCCTTGGGCTCAAGCCATCGATAGCACCACTGACATCTGCCACAGAGTGGTACTTATTTCTTTCGATATTGCGGATCATAGGCGCGGTGAGCGCTTCATTTTGGTTGAAAGCTTTTCCAACCATTGCTGCCAATTTCACCTGGTCGTCCAACGAAGCGTTCTGATAGAGCTCGCTTCGCTCAAGGGGTGCAATCGCACGGCTCATGATCTTGTTGATCTGCGTAACATCCTGCTCATGTACCCAGCTGATACCCTCATCAGAAGAAAGGAAACCATCCAATCGCGACTTGACCTCCGCATCCAGAGGCCGCCCCAATTCCCTCTTGATCGCTCTGCCTTGGCGACCTAGATCCGCGATGGTCTGCGCCACCTGATCTTCGCTGAGTACACGCTGCGGCTGATTGATAGCCGCCCACCCCTGATAAGCGTTGACCAAATCCCTTGGGACGTTCTCACCATTAGGATCGCCAGGTTGATAGTGTTGGCCCAGGTCAACCTGAATAGTACCGATGGTGTATCCACTATTGCCGGCTGGCTCGAGCCTTGGCGTTCTCGGATTATCTCCCGCGACTTCAAGTCGGTATGCGTCATAGCCGCCTTCAGACGTGACCCCTACGGCGAAATAGAGTGTTGCGCGCAGCTCCTGATCCGTCAGCCTACTCATGGCTCTTCCTCCATGCATTTCGTATCAAATGGCACCTGATGCCCTTTGCTACTGGGATGCAGGGCGACATCCCGCTCGTAGCGGGGTCCAGACTTCTGGTAACGAACGAGCGCCCCCTTTTCGAGGGCGAAATAGTCTTCGACCCCAGAAAAAGCAGGGCAAACAGCGTAGCCAGCCTCTCCATCATCGCTACAGTAGCGAACGTATAGCTTTGCCTCGCGCACTTCGCCCTCGAGCTTTCCGCCTCCCCCGCGCAGGTTTGTACCTTCGCTCCAATCACCGGTTACATGGTTACCACGCTGCTCCAGCGTGATGGCCAAAAAGTGCCCGGAATCGCATTTTTTTGCATATCCCCATGCGCCGGCAAACGAGGGAGCTTTGGCCGTGGGTGCTGCGCTTGAGCAGGAAGTGACCAACGCCATGCTCGCCGACAGCAGCACACATAGCGACCGGAGGCGACAATTTTTCGGGTAAAACATCGGCAACTCCTTTGATTCGCTCTTCGTGACTCTGAAGGATGGTACGACGATATCAACAACACGGCCCGCGTACCAAAAGGGAACAATAGATGCCTGCCGCGATCAGTTCAGCCGTCCGCTTGACGCAGACGGCGCACCCCAGGCCACCGCATAGACTGCTGGTGCCTCGCGCACGCGGTTCGGCGCCGGTTCGCGAAGCGGCTGGCGTGCGATCTGCAGCAGCAGTTCACGCACGTCGTTCGCTGCGGCGCAGAGCGTGTTGCTCACTTCTGGCAGCGTCTGGCCGGCGCGCTCGGCCGTATCGCCGGCTGCCACCATCCTGGCATTGGCCGAGACGGTTTCAGCCAGCTGAGTGAGCCTGTCGATCTGCCGCTGCGTCACGCGGAACGTGCCGCTGCCGGCGTCCGTTGCTGCCTGGTCAGTGGCATCGGGCCAGGCACCGCGCGTCGTGTCGGTCCGCTGTGCGGGATAGAACAGCGCGTCCAGCACCAGGTCCACTTGCTCGGCCAACAGTTCCAGACAGAGCGCCAGTTCGCCCATGCGCACCTTGGGTTCGGCGGCGCGATCCTCGGCCTGCGTGCGTGGCTGCGCCAGCCGGACCAGGAAGCGCACATGGTCGCGCAGCTTCGCCAGGCGGAACTGGCTGTCCTCCGGCAGGAAATAGCCGGGCATGTCGTCGTCGTGCAAACGGTCGTGCGCCATCGTTGCCTCCTCGTTCCATGAAGGGGTCCGCCCGCCACGCATGGCGGACGGGAAGTCGGGAGGTTCGAAACCGCAGACAGCCGGCGGGCGTATTTCCCCGAAAGGTGTTGTATTAGCCGCCCTCCCGACGCAGGCATCGCGTCGGCTTGTGCCCGAGCTTCGGGCACAAAAAACCCACCGGTTTGTCGGAGGTGGGTACCGCTGTCTGAGGAGTTTCGACGCTCCTTGGAGTAGACATTGCTACCGCGATGCGGGACCTGTCAATAGCAATTTGTAGAATCTTTCATCAGGAAATTGACTTGCTCTAGGGCGTGTCATCAATTAAGCAGGATGACCGAAGCGATCCAGTGGATCGCGCCAAGGAAGGCGAATGCGGTTTTGTCGTAGCGGGTTGCGATAGCGCGGTATTGCTTGAGTTTGGCGAAAAAGTGCTCAATCAGATGGCGGGCCTTATAAAGGTCGCGATCATATGTACGCAGTACCTTACGCGTAGGATTGGATGGGATGACAATGTGCACCCCTGCCTGCTCCAGGGGCTCAATCACCCGTTTACCGGCATCGTAGGCACGATCGGCGATCAGCGCCTTTGCCGACAGGCTCGGCAGCAGTGCATCGGCTCCCTCCAGATCCGATGCCTGGCCGGCTGTCAGGTGCAAGGCGACAGGATTGCCCAGGGCATCGACCACCGCGTGAATCTTCGTGCTCAGCCCTCCGCGGCTGCGTCCGATCGCCTGCGCTTCCCCCCTTTTGCCCCGGCACTGTGCTGATGTGCCCGGACGATGGTGGAGTCGATCATGGCGTATTCGTTGTCTCTTTCCTGCGCCAACGCTTCGAACACCCGTTGCCAGACACCCGAACGGCTCCAGCGCAGATGCCGTAGATGGATCACCCGGAAATCCCCAAACCGTTCTGGCAGGTCACGCCAAGGAATGCCGGCACGGTAGCGATAAAGCACCGCTTCCACAAACAGCCGATTGTCCTTCGCCGTCACACCAACATGGCCCGCTCGACCTGGTAACAGATCGCGGATGCGTTCCCATTGATCGTCTCGTAAGGCATAGCGACGCTTCATGGCAGAGCTGACTTGCTTTGACGCTCAATAGAATTGCTGCCAACCCAATTGATGACAACCCCTAGGG
>NZ_NSGT01000030.1:0-57905 GCF_009192905.1 Xanthomonas sp. LMG 12459 | reverse complement strand
GACATCGCCGAGGCGCTGCAGCGGGCGCTGCACGATCCCGAACGCGGGCTCGGCGCCGAGCCGTTGCAGGTGTCCGATGCGGCGCTGCTGGAGATCGCAGGCGCCGCCGATGGCGACGTGCGGCGCGCGCTGACCCTGCTGGAAATCGCCGCCGAACTGGCCCAGGACGAGGGCGGCGAGATCACCGCGCAGACCCTGCAGCAGGTGCTGGCGGACCGCACCCGCCGCTTCGACAAGGGCGGCGAGCAGTTCTACGACCAGATCTCGGCGTTGCACAAGTCGGTACGCAGCTCCAATCCGGATGCGGCGCTGTATTGGCTCACGCGCATGCTCGATGGCGGCTGCGATCCGTCCTACCTCGCGCGGCGGCTGACCCGCATGGCGATCGAGGACATCGGCCTGGCCGATCCGCGCGCGCAGTCGATGGCGCTGGAAGCCTGGGATATCTACGAGCGCCTGGGCAGCCCCGAAGGCGAACTGGCCTTCGCGCAACTGGTGTTGTACCTGGCCAGCACTGCCAAGTCGAATGCCGGCTATGCCGCGTTCAACCAGGCCAAGGCCGAAGTGCGCGAGACCGGCACCCAGGAGGTGCCGCTGCATCTGCGCAACGCGCCGACCAAGCTGATGAAGACCCTGGGTTACGGTGCGGATTACCAGTACGACCACGATGCCGAAGGCGGCATCGCCCTGGACCAGACTGGCTTTCCCGATGCGATGGGCGAGCGCGTGTACTACCGGCCGGTGGAGCGCGGCCTGGAGATCAAGCTCAAGGACAAGCTGGACCGCCTGCGCGCCGCGCGCGAACAGGCGCGGGCTGACAAGGCCGGGCGATCGGCTTCATAATCGGCGTACAGGAGATGGCATTCCTCCTCGAACCGCGCGCAGCATTGCGCGCTGATGATGCCTGCCCAACCCCCGCCGGGGTGGCAGGCGTGCGCCCCGGCATCGTCCTTGTGGAGAATCCGATGCCCGTTCCCTCTCGTTTTTCTGCTGCCGTTCCCGCGTTCGTTTCGCGGAGGCGCGCATGAACCTGACCCTGTGGTGGCAGCAATTGCTGCTGGCGATGGCCGGCGGTGCGGTCGGCTCCGGTCTGCGTTTCGCGGTGGGCAGTGCGCTGCTGCAGCGCTACGGCGCCGGCTTCCCGTGGGGCACGCTGGCGGTGAACCTGGCCGGCGCCTTCGTCGGCGGTTTCCTGCTGGTGTGGATCGAGGGCCGCGGCGCCAGCGCGCCGTACTGGCGGGCGCTGCTGATCGTCGGCCTGGTCGGCGGGCTGACCACGTTCTCCTCTCTGATGATGGAAAGCATGGTGTTCGTGCGCAACGGCCGCCTCGGCATGGTGCCGCTGTACCTGGCGATCACCCTGGCGGCGGGGCTGGTGCTGGTGTTCGCCGGCGCGCGCACCGCCGCGGAACTGCGGCCGCCGACGCTGACCGCCGACCGCTGAGCGAGGCGGGTCGTCTAGCCTAATAGGGCCGCGCCCACGCCCAGCGGCGGCGCCAGCAACGCCAGCGGCACGATCAGCCGCGGCCGGTACGGCAGCAGGCCCAGGGTCAGCAGCGCCGCGCTGGCGCTGAGCGAGCCCACCCACAGCACCGGGCCGATGCCCCAGCCCCGCGCGGCCACGCAGCAGGCGAACGCCGTGCCCAGCAGCAGCCAGCCGGCGGCCTGCAGTTGCCGCATCCGCGGCGCGGCGGCGCGGCGTGCGCCGTACAGGTCGAGCTGGTGTTTCTCCATGCCCAGGCACAGCGCGACGAAGCCGGAGAAAGCCAGGCACAGGCCGAGGACGGTCATGCGCCCTCCGTTGCCAGGACCGGCTTGCCGGATCCGCCGCGGTCGCGGGCGCGGCGTTCGGCCGCCGACAGCGGCGGTTGCCAGCGCTGCATGCGCCGCGCGGCCAGCGCCAGCGCGATACCGAGGAACAGGCAGACCAGGTCGAATCCGGCCAGCGCCCAGTCGCCGGCCAGCAGGCTCACCCCCAGGTGCGCATCGGTGGTGACGGCGTTGAGCAGCGGCAGCAGGCCGAACAGTGCCGCGCCCGCGTACAGTTGCCAGGCCCACATCGCGCGCTTCGGCCACACCTGCGCGGCGACCAGGGCCGTGGCCCAGGCCAGGAAGAACACCGCCGCTTCGCTTTCCGGGCGCGATTCCAGGTGCAGCGGCAGCAGCCGGTTGCCCCAGAAATAGGCGGCGAAGGCGATCGGCAGCCCGGCCACGGTGCCGATGTTGAGCGCGTCGACCAGACGCAGGCCCAGGCCGATGCGGCCGGCCTTGGCGTGCTTGGGCCGCTCCTTGACCGCCCACAGGATCGCGCCGCTGGCCACCATCAGGCAGCCGAGCAGGCCGCAGCCGAAGAACAGCCAGCGCAGCCAGGGACCGGCGAAGTGCGCCAGATGCAGGCCGTACAGGGTGCTGCGGGTTTCCGCGGCGGCGCCGAGTTCGCCGCTGCGGCCGAGGATCTGCCCGCTTGCCGCGTCCAGCAGCAGCGACGGTGTGCTGTAGCCCAGGCGCTGGCCGTCGCCCTGACGGATCTGGATGGCCGCGGCGGCGTCGCCGGCGTTGTACACGGTGAAGCCGGCGATCGGCGCCTGCGCGCCCCATTCGCGGCGGGCCACGTCCAGCAGTTGCGCGATCGGCAGCATGTGCCCCGGCGTGCCGCTGGCCTCGCGCAGGTTCTGCGGCTCCTGGAACGCTTCGGCATAGAACGCCTGCTCGGCGTCGGGATAGGCGGTCTGGATGCCCCAGGGCAGGTACATCAACATCAGCGTGACCAGCCCGGTGTAGGTGATCATCGCGTGGTAGGGCAGGGCGAGCACCGCGCTGGCATTGTGGAAGTCCAGCCACGAGCGCTGGCCCTTGGCCGGGCGGAAGGTGAAGAAGTCCTTGAAGATCTTCTTGTGGGTGATCACGCCGCTGATGATCGCCACCAGCATGAACATCGCGCAGAAGCCCACGATGTAGCGCGCCCACAGCGCCGGGATGTAGTGCAGGTCGAAGTGCAGGCGGTAGAAGAAGTCGCCGCCGCGGGTCTCGCGGGTCTGGCTGGCCTCGCCGCTGACCGGGTCGAGCAGTGCGTTGCCGAACAGTTCCTTGCGGCTCGGGCGGGTGCCGTCGGCCGGCGGCGGATTGCGCCAGAACAGGTCGGTGAACGGCGCGCGCGGGTTGGCCAGCGACACGAACCACTGCGGCGACCGTGGCGCCTCGCGCTGCAGCAGCGCCACCGCGCGGGCGGCGACCACGTCGGTACTCGGCTGCGCACGCGGCAGCTCCGGACGCATCCACTGACTGATCTCGTTGCGGAAATAGCTGGCGGTGCCGGCCATGAAGATCAGCAGCAGCACCCACGACACCAGCAGGCCGCTCCAGGTGTGCAGCCAGGCCATCGATTGGCGGAATCCCTGCTTCATGGCGCGTGCTGCTGCAGCCAGGCGATGGCCAGCGCCATCGGCGCCAGCAGCGCGGCGACGCCCAGCCAGGCGCGCCCGGCGCTGCGCGCGGCGAACGCCCACAGCGCGGTGCAGGCGCAGACCAGGATGCCCAGCATCATGCCGCTCAACACCGCCTGCGCACGCACCGATGGCCACAGCATCGGCAGCAGCACGGAGGTGGCCGCGGCCAGCGCATAGCCGCCGACGATCGCGGCCAGGGTCCGCGCCAGCACGCTCAGCCAGGGCGGCCAGGTGCGCCCTGGCGGCTTGGCCGAAGCGTCAGGATCGCGAAGCGAAGTGGAAGAAGACATGCAGGCCCGTGGTAAAGGCACCGGCTGGGCAGCGAGGCAGCGCGTGGCGACGGTGGTGGATGGCAGTTGGTTAATGATACTCATTCTTATTATTGCGGCGCAAATGTGGAGTGAACACCGTCCCGGTAGCGAATGCGGCAACACAGAGGTCGCGGTACGCCGCCGGGCAGGGATGCATCGTTGCGTGTCCCGTGATCGCGCCTCGCTGATGCGCACGTGCGGCGCATATGCACGGGCGACCAGCCAGTTGACGATGGCGGTGTCCGCCGGACTTCTGCACCATCGACAACGCCATTTACCAAACGGGTGCATGTCATGAAGATTTTGATAGTCGATGAAAACCGAACGATGCGGCGCATCACTCGCCATCTATTGCGCCAGCTCGGCTACGAGGACGTGGTGGAAGTGAGCGATGGCGAGGCAGCGCTGGCGGCAATGCGCGCGCAACGGATTGATTTGGTCATTGCCGACGCAAATACGGAGCCGATGAGCGGCCTAGAGTTGTTGCAGTGGGTTCGCTACGACGCAGGACTGAAAGACACGCCGTTCGTGATGCTAGTAATGGACGATCGCAGCGAGAAAATTATCTCAATCCGCGAGGCCGGAGTGAGCGCGTACCTCGTCAGGCCGTTCACGGCGGACACGTTGAAGCAGACCCTGGACTATTTCGTTTGAACGGACCGCCGGCGTCCATTCGGTCGATGCGACGATTTCAACGCGGCTCGGTGCTAGCCGCTGGGACGGGCGTGGTGACCATCGCTTCTGCAGCGGCGATCTTCTGCGTCACCGCCTCGCGCAGTGGCGACGACGCCGGCAGCAAGGTAGACAGATGGTGCCAGTCGCCGGCCGCATCGGCATAGCGCTGCTGCTGGAAGGCGGCGATGCCGTGCATCCATAACGCGCGCTGGTTGTCCGGCTGCTGCGCCAGCACCCGGTCGAGCATGGCGCGTGCGGCGCTGCCCACCGTGAGATCGGCGCGTTGCGCCATGTCGGTCTCGGCCCAGCCGAGCAGGGCCTCGACGTTGTCCGGGGCGATCCGCAGCGCCTGCGCATAGGCCTGCTGCGCTTCGTGCGGGCGCTGCGCCTGCTGCGCATCCCAGGCCTGCTGCAGCCAGCCTTGCAGCAGTTGCGCGGTCTGGTCCGGCGCGGGCGGCGGCAGCGGTTGCAGCGGGACGCCGGCCAGGGCCGTAGGTGTGCCGACGCGCCAGTACAGGCCGGCCCCCAGCAACGGCAGCAGCAGCGCAAGCAGCAGCGCGACGCCGCGTTGCCGACCTGCGCCGGAACGCTGGACGAGCAACGGGCGCAACACCGCGAACAGGGCAATGCCCAGCATCGCGGCGGCGGCGAGCAGAAAGCCGTGCGTCACCAGGCGTCCTCCGCTTCCGTCGTGACGGCGCCAAGGGCGCGGCGGCGTTGCCGCAGCGTCGCCAGCACCATCGCGGCGCCGCCCAGCAGCAACAGCGCCGGCCCGAACCACAGCAGCCAGGTGCCCGGCGCCAGCGGCGGGTCGTACAGCACGAAGGCCGAGTAGCGATCGACCATGTATTGCTTGATCTGCGCATCGCTGCGCCCGGCCTGCAGTTGCGCGAACACCTGGTGGCGCAGGTCGCGCGCCAGCGTCGCGTCGGAGTCGGCCAGGTTCTCGTTTTGGCACACCAGGCAGCGCAACTGCGCGGTCAGGTGCTGGAAGCGCTGTTCCTGCGCGCGGTCCTTGAAGGGGAGTGGGTCCACTGCCTGGGCGAAGGCCGGCACTGCACCGCCCAATAGCCACAGCAGCACCAACAGTCGCCACCACGGCGTGCGCCTGCGCGTCCGTGCGACCAGCACGCTCATCGACGTGCTCCCTTGAGCGCGGCAATCGCCGGACGCAGTTCGTCGGCCAGCACCTGCGGCGTCAGTACGCCGACGTGCTTGTAGCGGACCACGCCGTCGGCATCGATCAGGAAGGTCTCCGGCGCGCCGTACACACCCAGGTCGATCGCCTGCTGGCCGTCGGCGTCCACCAGCACCAGCGCATACGGATTGCCGCGCTGCGCCAGCCAGGCGGCGGTGTCGTGCGGCGCGTCGCGGTAGGCGTAGCCGACCAGGGGCACACCGAGTTGCCGGGCCTGCGCCATCAGCAGCGGATGCTCCTCGCTGCAGGCCATGCACCAACTGCCGAACACGTTGAGCAGATACGGGCGGCCGCGCAGTTCCTGGCTGCCGCTGCGCAGGTCCGGACGGTCCAGGCGCGGCAGCGCGAACGCCGGCACCGGCTTGCCCAGCAGCGGCGAAGGGACCTCGCGCGGGTCGTGGCTGCGGCTCCACCACAGGCCGAATCCGAACAGCGCGGCCAGCAGCGCGAACGCGGCCAGCGGCAGCAGCCGGCTCATGGCGCGGCTCCGGCGAGCGCGGCCGGCGCGGTAGCGCTTGTCGCAGCCGGCTGCGCACGCAAGCGGCGCGCGCCGGCGCTGACGAAACCGCCGAGCATCATCAGCAGGCCGCCGGCCCAGATCCAGCGGATGAAGGGCTTGTCGTACAGGCGCAGAGTCCAGCCGTATTCGATGTGCTGGTCGTCGACCGGCTCGCCGAGGGCGACATACAGGTCGCGCAGCACACCGGCGTCGATCGCCGCCTCGGTCTGGATCCGCTCGCTGCTGTATAGACGCTTCTGCGGATGCAGCACCGCCACCACGGCGCCGTCGCGCAGCACGCTCACCGTGCCTTGTTCGGCCTTCCAGTTGGGGCCATCGATCAACTGCACGCCATCGAAGCGAAAGCTGTGCGCGCCGATCTGCGCGCTCTGGCCGGGATCCAGGCGCACATCGCGTTCCACCGACAGGCTGTCCGACAGCAGCACGCCGGCCACGAACACCGCGACCCCGGCATGCGCGAGCAGCATGCCGGCCAGTTCGGCGGGGAAGCGGCTGCCACGCGGCGCGCTGCGCCAGCGGGTCAGCGCATACAGCGCGGTGCCGACGCCGACCCAGACCGCGGCGGCGACGCCGGCCACCGCGCGCAGCGTGCCCGCGCTCAGCAGCCACGCCAGCAGCGCGCAGGCCAGTGCGGCCAGCCCGGCGCGCGCGGCCACCGCGCGCAGTGCGCCGGGTTCGGTGCGGCCCCAGCGCAGGTAGGGACCGAACGGCAACAGCAGCACCACCGGCAGCATCAGCAGCGGGAACAGCAGGCCGAAGTAGGGCGGCCCGACCGAGATCTTGCCCAGCCGCAGCGCATCGCCGAGCAGCGGGAACAGCGTGCCCAGCAGCACCATCGCCGCGGCCACGCTGAGCATCAGGTTGCCGACCAGGATCGCGGTCTCCCGCGACAGCGCGGCGAACGGCTTGCCCGCGGCCAGGCGGGGCGCGCGCAGTGCGTACAGCAGCAACGAGCCGCCGACCACCAGCACCAGGAAGCCGAGGATGTACAGGCCGCGGCGCGGGTCGGCGGCGAAGGCGTGTACCGAGGTCAGCACGCCCGAGCGCACCAGGAAGGTGCCCAGCAACGACAGCGAGAACGCCAGGATCGACAGCAGCAGGGTCCAGGCGCCGAGCGCGCCGCGCTTCTCGGTGACCGCCTGGGTGTGGATCAGCGCCGCGCCGACCAGCCACGGCATGAAGCTGGCGTTCTCCACCGGATCCCAGAACCACCAGCCGCCCCAGCCCAGTTCGGCGTAGGCCCACCAGCTGCCGGCGACGATGCCGGCGCTGAGGAAGCCCCAGGCGACATTGGTCCACGGCCGCGCCCAGCGCACCCAGGCCTGCTGCTGTTCGCCGCCGAGCAGGGCGGCGATGGCGAAGGCGAAGGCCACCGAGAAGCCGACATAGCCGGTGTACAGCACCGGTGGATGCAACACCATGCCCGGGTCCTGCAACACCGGATTGAGCTCGCTGCCGTCGCGCGGCATCGGTGAGAGCCGCACGAACGGATTGGAGGTGAACAGGACGAAGGCCAGGAAGCCGCTGGAGATCAGCCCGAGCACGCCGAGTACGCGCGCGGCGAACGCCTCCGGCAAGTGCCGGCCGCTGCGCGCCAGCGCCACCGTCCACAGGTTGAGGATGGCGATCCACAGCAGCAGCGAGCCTTCGTGCGCGCCCCACACCGCGGCCAGCCGGTAGTACCAGGGCTGCGCCAGGTTGGCGTTGGCGGCGACGTAGCGCACCGAGAAATCCAACTGCAGCAACACGTAGCCGAGCAGGCAGAAGGCCAGCCAGGCGAAGCCGGCCTGGGCGTAGGCGGCCGGCCGCGCCACCGCCATCCAGGCGCGCTGGCCGCGCCAGGCACCGAGCAGCGGCAATACGGCCTGCACCAATGCCAGCAGCAGGGCCAGGATCAGCGCGCACTGGCCGAGTTCGGCGCTCATCGCGCGTCGTTCCCGGCGCGGTGGGGCGCGATCGGCCTCATGGCCGTGCCGTCGCTGCAGCGGCCGCCGCGGTGTTGCCGACGTGGGCGCGCTCGGCATGCGCCTGCGCCATCGCGTCCTTCAGTTCCTGCGGCATGTAGGTCTCGTCGTGCTTGGCCAGCACCTCGGTGGCGACGAAGCGCGCACCCTGCATCGAGCCGGTGGCGATCACTGCCTGGTTGTCGCGGAACAGGTCGGGCAGGATGCCGGTGTAGGCGACCGCGGTGGCGCCGGCCTTGTCGATCACGGTGAACTGCACCTGCAGCGCATCGGCGCTGCGCGTGATCGAGCCGGCCTTGACCATGCCGCCGAGCCGGAACACCCGGTAGTCCCTGGCCGCGCCGGCCTGCACCTGGCTGGGGGTGAACAGGTAGCTGACGTTGTGCTGCAGGGCCAGCACGAACAGGCCGGTGGCCAGCGCCGCGGCGCCGAGCAACAGCAGCACCAGCAGCAGGCGGCGCTTACGGGTGGGATGCATCGCGCGCTCCGTTGGTCGCAACGTTGCCGCGGACACGGCGTGCCTGTTCGCGCGCCACTTGCGCACGGATGCCGGCGAGCAGGCGGCGCTGGCGGCGGCGCGGCAGCAGGCTGTCCAGAATCAGCACCAGCAAGGCCAGTGCGTACGCGCTCCACACGTAGACGGCGTAGCCGCCCATCGCCCAGAACCCGCTCATGCCGCGTGTTCCGCGGGCAGCGGCACGACATCGGCGGGCATCGCCGGCACCGGCGCGGCCTGCAACGCGATCGCACGCACCCAGGCCTTGCCGCGCTCCAGCGCCAGCAGGTCGGTGCGCATGCGCCCGCACAGGCTGGCGACGTAGTAGCACTTGCTGGCGACCACGCAGGTCAGCAGCGGCCACAGCATCGACAGCGGCATCTTCGACGGGCCCAGCACGCGCACCGTGGAGCCCTGGTGCAGGGTGTTCCACCACACCACCGAGTAATGCACGATCGGCAGGTTGATCAGTCCGACCAGCGCCAGCAGCGCGGCGGCGCGCGCGCCCTGGCGCGGATCGTCGATGGCACGGTGCAGGCCGATCACGCCCAGATACAGGAACAGCAACACCAGTTCCGAGGTCAGCCGCGCGTCCCAGGTCCACCAGGTGCCCCACATCGGCCGGCCCCACAGCGAGCCGGTGCACAGGGTGACGAAGGTGAAGGCCGCGCCGATCGGCGCCGAGGCCATGCAGGCGATTTCCGCCAGTTTCACCCGCCACACCAGCGCGACCAGGCCGGCCACCCCCATCGCGGCGTAGACGAACAGGCTCATCCACGCGCATGGCACGTGCACGAACATGATGCGGTAGGCGTCATGCTGCTGGTAATCCGGCGGCGCCAGCACCAGCCCGCCGTAACAGGCCACGGCGCCGAGCAGCACGGCCGCGGCCAGACTCCACGGGCGCACCGCGCCGGCCACGCGGTAGAAGGTCGGCGGCGCGCCGAGCCGGTGCAACCAGAGCGGGATCCAGGAACGCATGGAGGTCTTCAGCGGGCGAGGGGCGCGCTGCGCGGCAACGCCTGTACCGCGGCGGCGGCGTCGACCTGCAATAGGCCGTCGCGCGTGCGGCTGGTGCGCAGCAGCAGGTCGTGCACGCTGCGCGCGTCCAGTTGCGGGGCCAGTGCCAGCAGCAGCGCGACCACGCCGCTGACGTGGGCAGTGGCCATCGACGAGCCGGAAGTGAAGTCGTAACCACCGTTGGGCTGGGTGGTGAGGATGTCCTCGCCCGGCGCGCTGAGCACGCCCGCCGGCGCCGGGGCGGTGGCGCTGCTGCGCACCACGATCACCCCGGGAATGCCGTCGGGAAACCCGTCCAGGCGGCCGTTGGGCGGCATTGCCGCGACCACGATGCGGCCATCGCGCAGCAGCTGTTCCAGCAGCTTGCGCAGCAGCGGGTCGGCCGGGCCGCCGAGGCTGAGATTGACGATGCGGGTGCGGGTGTCGCCGATCGCCGCCAGCGCCTTGGCCAGGGTGAAGGAGTTGCAGCCGGCGCCGGCGCCGGGGCGCTGCGGATACCAGCAGGCCTTGTACACGTCGAGCATCGCCTTCGGCGCGATGCCGACGATGCCCAGGTGGTTGTTGCTGCCGGCGGCGATGATGCCGGCGACCTCGGTGCCGTGGTGGTCGCGGTTGAACGCGCCCGGGTCGGCGGCGACCAGGTCGCGGGTGTTGCGCAGGCGCCCGCGCAGGTCCGGGTGCGCGGTGTCCACGCCGGTGTCGACGATCGCCACGTCCACGCCCTGGCCCTGGCTCAGCGCCTGCGCGGTGGCCGCGTTGGTCGCGGCGAAGCCGCGCTGCATGTCCACGTAGGGATCGTTGTAGCGCAGCGGCTGCGCCGGTGCGGCCGCAGCCTGGCTGTCGGTCGAATAGGTGCCGAAGTCCTGCAGCGGCTGCGACAGCGCCACCCGGTCGTCCTTGGCCAGTTGCGCCAGCAGCGCGGCGCGGTCGCTGCCCGGCGCCGGCTCCAGCACCACGCAGTACAGCCCCAGCGCCTTGATCGGCCAGCCGGCGACCTGGCGCAGGCCGTAGCGCTTGTTCAGCGCGTCCAGGGTGGCGACCGCCTGGGTGCCGGCGCCGTAGTAGCGGGCGGAGGCGTAGCCGAGCAGGTTGGAGCCGGCGTGGCGGCTCGGCGCGGCCATCGGGTTGGCCACGGCGAGGACGATCTGGCGCTGGCTGTCCAGCGCCGGCGACGGATCCAGGCTGGGCGCCTTGGCGTCCGTGGCGGGCGCCGGATCGGCGACGGCCGCCGGCGCGGCATGGGCGCAGGCGCCCAGGCCCAGGCAGGCGAGGAGCAGGCTGACGAGACGCAGCTTCATGGCGCGGCGATCGGCTCCGCCAGGCGGATGCCGGCGGTGGCGCGCAACTGCTGCACGCTGCGCTGCGGCTGCGCCGGCGACCCGGCCTGGGTCGGCACCACGGTGTAGGCGCCGGCGGCGTTGGGGCCGCCGACCACCCGCAGCTGCAGCTTGCGCAACAGCGCGTCCCAGTCGGCCAGGGTCATGCGCGCGTCCGGCACCACCCGGATCGCGTCGGCCGCCAGCGGCTGCGCGGCATCGCTGAGGGTGCGGTAGGCGGTGCTGCGCTCGTGCTCGGCGGACAGGCGCATGCCCAGCACGCCCAGGCCCACCGCCTGCAGCAGCGCGGCGGCGACCAGCGCCCGCGTGGTCCAGCTGGCGCGGCCGCGCTGCGGCGGCGCCTGCGGAACCGGCGTGTCCAGGCGCTGCAGCAGGCGCTGCAGCCCGGCTTCGGCATCCACCGGCACGTCGCTGGGCAGGGTCATGGCCATGCGCAGGCGGCTCTGCTGGGCGAACTCGGCGCTGCAGTGCCGGCACTTGGCCAGGTGCGCGACCAGCCACTCGTTTTCGGCTTCCGTGGCGCTGTCCTGCAGCACCCACGGCATCAGGTCCCAGGCATGCGCGCACTCGTTGCCCGGCTCGTTGAAGCCCGTTTTCATCACGCGCTCTCCGTCAGCGTGGACGCATCGCCGGCCAATCCCGGCAACACGTTGCGAAGTTTGACCCGGGCATGGAACAACCGGGCTTTGATGGTGCCCACCGGGCACTGCATGATCGCGGCGACCTCTTCCAGCTTGTGGCCGAGGCCGTAGACCAGTTCCACCACCAGGCGCTGGTCGGCCGACAGGCGTTCCAGGCCCTTGCCCAGCCAGTCGCGCAGCTCGCGGTCCTCGTCCGGGTCGGCCGCCGCGGCGTGGTCCTCGGCGGCCACGCCGTCGTCGATGGCGTCGTCGCTGTGGTGGCGGATCGCCTTGAGCCCGCAGCGGTAGGCGATGCCCATGATCCAGGTCGAGACCTGCGAATCGCCGCGGAAGTCGCCGGCCTTCTGCCAGACGATCCAGAAGCAGTCGTTGATCGCTTCCTCGATGATGTCCGGGCGCCGGGTCAGCCGCGAAAGGAACCGGCACAGGCGCCCGTGGTAGGCGCGGTACAGGCGGGTCAGCGCCTCGCGGTCGCTGGCGGCCATGCGCCGGAGCAGCATGCGGTCGGTGGCATCGCCGAGCAGGTCGGTGTCGTTCATGGGGGCAGGTGTGGCAACGGGCACCGGTATGTGCCGGGGCGGCACGGAAAGGTTGCGCTGGCCTCAGAAGCTGCGGGAGACGCTGGCCACCCACGGCCACAGGCCGCGGTCGGCATAGCCGGTGCGGGCGTTGCTGAACACACGGTCTACCTCCAGGCTCCAGCGCCCGGCGTTCCAGATCAGCCCGGCGTGGCCGTAGCGATAGTGCGCCGTGTAGTCCAGTCCGTACAGGGTCGGCGGCGCCTGGCTGACGCCGGCGCCCATCGACAGCGACAGCGGGCCGGTCAGCGGCTGGTGCGCGGTCAGGTCCAGCGCCCCGTACCAGCGCTGCTGCAGGCCGCTGTCGGGCATGCGGAAGGCGGCCAGCGACAGGCTCAGGCGGTCGCGGTAGCTCCAGCCCAGGCTGACCTCGTCGCGGTTGAACAGGCGGTTGGCGCGCGCGCCGGGGTAGCGGTACAGCAGCGCCTCGGCCTGCAGTTGCCAGCTGTCGGACACGGTCCAACTGCGCGACAGGCCGAGGCTGCTCATCAGCACCGTGCCCGGCGCGTCCAGCGCCACGCTGGCCGAGCCGCTCAGCGACCAGCCCGGCGCCGGCAGCCAGAACAGCGCGCCCTGCAAGGTCGGGGTCGCGCGGGTCACGGCGATGCCGCGGTCGACCAATTGCGAGCTGATCCCGGCGGCGCCGCCGATGTCGCCGGCCGTCGCCACCGGGGCGTGCAGGGCGGCCAGCGCCAGGGCCAGCGCCGCGCCGGCGCACGGATGCGCTGACCGCCGGGCCGCGGTGCCCGTCCTGCAACGCTGGGCGACGGCGGGTGGCCGGGACGAGGCACCGCGGACGGCAGGCAAAAAACGCACGGTGACTCGATGCTCGCAGGTCAGGAATCGGGCACGGGCGCGGCACGCTGGCCGGCCCGTCGGGCGCCGAATATGACCGGATCGGGCAGCCAGTTCAATGCAGGCTGTGCAGGTAGGCGATGAGGTCCTGCAACTGCTTGGCATCGTCCAGGCCGTCGTACTTCATCTTGCCGCCGGGCAGGGCCTTGGACGCCGGTTGCGAGAGGTAGCTGCGCAGCTTGTCGTCGCTCCAGGTCCACTGGCTCTGCTTCATCGCGTCGGAGTAGGCGTAGTCCGGCACGCTGCCGGCGCGGCGCCCGGCCACGCCGAACAGGGTCGGGCCCTTCTTGTTCTTGGCCGGCGCGGCGCTGTGGCATTCGGCGCATTCGCTGGCGAACACGCCGGCGCCGGGCATGCCGCCGGCGGCCTGGGCGGACGGCGCCACCGCGGCGGCCAGCGGCAGCAGGCCGGCCAGCAGGGTGCACAGGGAGAGGGCATGGGTGCGTTTCATGGGGGAAGCTCCGTGCGGGGGAATCAGAAAGCGAGGCTCAGGCTCAGCGCGAACTGGTTGAGGTCGCGCGGGCGGGTGACCGGGGTGGCCCCGAACACGTTGCCGGTGCTGCCGTTGAACTTGCTGAAACGGAACCAGGTCGCGGACAGGCGCAGGTTGGAGATCGACGAATAGCTGTCGTCCTTGCCGAACGGCGCCCACGAGGCGCTGATCAGGTTGCTGGTGGTGTCCGGTGCGCCGTACGGGCGGTAACGGAATGGATCGTCCGAGCCGGTGTTGATGAAGTGCGCCAGCAGCAGGCTGTAGCTCTGCTTGTAGGTGTAGTTGAGGCTGATCGACTGGTCGCGCACGCTGGCCCGGCGCGGGCCGGCCAGGGCCGGGTTGCTCGGGTCGATCAGTGCGCTGCCGTAGCGGCGGCGCTCGTAGATGTTGAGGTAGCCGAGCCTGAGGATGTGCTCGCGGGTGCCCAGGAACTGGTAGTTGAGGTCGTAGCCGAGGTCGGTGAAGTCGTCGCGCGGGCCGGTGCTGCGCGGCAGTTGCCGGCGCGTGGTCAGCGCGACCACGCCGGCGGAGAAGAACTGCCGCTTGAGGTCCTTCATGTAGCTCAGGCGCAGGTAGCCGGTGTCGCTGAGCTTGCCCGGATCGCCGCCGATGGCGTAGCCGAGATCGTCCTGGGTCGACACCGGCAAGGCGGTGTAGGTGCCGACCTCGCCGTACCAGTTGCGGTCGTACAGGCCGTAGACGCTGGTGCCGATCACCCGGTTGGACAGCGACGACTGGTTGAGCAGGGTGGTCGAACTGGCATAGGCCGAGGCCGGACCCAGGCCGGAGGCGTTGGGCAGCATGCCGATCGGATCCTGGCTGCCGGGATTGTTGTTGACACTGACGCCGAGCAGGGTGTCCTTGCCGCCGAGCTGGAAGCTCTTGACCACCGCGCGCAGGTCCACGTTGTCCAGGCGCGTGGTGTAGTCGTTCTTGCCGTTGTTGGTCCTGGCGACCTTGACGTAGCCGCCGACGTTGTCGGTGATGCGTCCGGCCAGGTACAGGTCGGCTTCGCTGAAGCGGGTGCGGCTCTCGCCGCGCGCCGGCACGCTGCGGGTGGCGGTGAGCTGGGCGGAGACCGGGATCTTGGTGCCGTTGCCGTCGCTGTCGGTGTAGCCGCCGAGCTTGAAGCGCATGCCGTACGGGGTCAGCGCCGGGCCGTAGGCGCCGATGTGGCAGTCGGCGCAGGACGAGCCGGTCTGCCGCGCGAATGCCGGCACCGCGGCCGCGCGCGGGCTCAGCACCAGCAGCAGCGAACCGAGCGCCGACCACAGCAGCGCCTGCTCGGCGCCGCGCGTCCTGTCGCTGCGGGAGAAGGTGGAGGGGGACGACGGGGCCTGGTGCATGCGGAAAGTCCTTTGGCGGGCGGGTGGGGGCGGCGACGGACGCTAACGGGGAAGGGAGACGCGGCTCAGCGGCGGCGCAGGAACGGCAGCATCCGTTGCAGCACCGCGTCGCGGCGGACGAGGTGGTGCCACAGCGCCGCGCCGATGTGCAGCAGGATCAGGCCGAGCAGCAGCCAGGCCGCGTCCACGTGCCAGGCGCCCAGGGTGTCGGCGAGATCGGGATCGGGCGCGACCAGCTCCGGCAGCGTCGCGCCGAACAGATGCACCGGTTTGCCCATCGATTGGCTGAGCGCCCAGCCCAGCACCGGCAGGGTCAGCAGCAGCGCGTACATCACCACGTGGGTGGCGCCGGCCAGCAGGCGCATCAGCGCCGAACCGGCCTCCGGGCCGTGGCGCTTGCCCAGGCGCATCCGCAGCACGACGCGCAGGCAGAACAGGCCGAGCACGAACAGACCGAAGTGGCGGTGGCCTTCCAGCAGCCACTGCCGCCACATGCGGCCTTCGATCTCTTCGCGCAGCAGGATCAGCCCCGCCGCCAGCACCAGGCACAGTACGGTGAGCCAGTGCAGCCACACCATCGGCCGCGGCAACGCGGCCGATGCGGCAGCGGGGGACACAGGTGGTTTCGGAGCGGCCAGCGTGGGCGAGGTCATGGCGGTACGCGGTGTCCTTGGGGCAACGAAGTGGGGCGCAGCCCGATGCCGGCGGGGCATCGCGGCAGCGGTGGTCGTCGATGGGTGCCGGCGCTGCGGCGAAAGGTTGCGTCGCGCGTCGCGTCGGCCTCGCGCAACCTTTCCGCAGACCCGCGGCACTCAGCCTGGACACTCCGATGTGGAGCCCGGTCGGGCACTCTGATGGCAATCGAACGAATCCAGTTGCGGACGCACGGCGATGCGCGCGGGCAGCTCGTGGCGCTGGAACAACAGCGCGACGTGCCTTTCGACATCCGCCGCGTGTACTACCTGTTCGCCACCCGCAACGGCGTGCACCGCGGCCAGCACGCGCACCGCCATCTCAACCAGTTGGCGGTGGCGCTGCACGGTTCGGTGTCGTTCCTGCTCGACGACGGCAATGGCCCGATGCAGGTGGTGCTGGACGATCCGCGGCAGGGCCTGCTGCTCGGCAGCATGGTCTGGCGCGATCTCTACGACTTCAGCGAGGACTGCGTGCTGATGGTGCTCGCCGATCAGGCCTACGATCCCACCGACTACATCTTCGACTACGACGAGTTCCTGCGCGAAGCCGCGGGCCTGCGCCGCCAGGAGGCCTGAAGCCATGGCACGTCCCCTGGTCATCGTCGGCGCTGGCGAACTGGCGCAGATCGCCTGCGAATACTTCACCCACGACAGCGACTACGCCGTGCTGGCCTTCAGCGTGGAGCGCGACTACCTGTCCACGCCGACCCTGGCCGGCCTGCCGGTGGTGGCCTACGAGAAACTCGAGCAACGCTATCCGCCGTCGCAGGTGGAGGTGTTCGTGGCGATTCCCGCCAGCGGCCTCAACCGGTTGCGCACGCGCTTCTACCTGGACGCCAAGCGCCGCGGCTACCGCATGGCCAGCTACGTCAGTTCGCAGGCCTTCGTCTGGCGCAACGTGGAACTGGGCGAGCACTGCTTCGTGTTCGAGCACAACGTGCTGCAGCCGTTCACCCGCATCGGCGCCAACTGCATCCTGTGGAGCGGCAACCACGTCGGCCACCGCACGGTGATCCATGACCACGTGTTCGTGGCCTCGCATGCGGTGATTTCCGGCTACTGCGAGATCGGCGCGGGCAGCTTCGTCGGGGTCAACGCCACGCTGAGCGACCGGGTCAAGGTGGCCGCCGACAACGTGATCGGCGCCGGCGCGCTGCTGACCCGCGACACCGAGCCGGGACGCGTCTACGTCGGTGCGCCGGCGCGGGCGGTGGCCGGCAAGTCCAGCTTCGACGTGGACCTGTGAGGCACATGTTCGCCTGGCACAAACGTGGTCTAGTCTTCGATACCGCACGCGATGGCGTCGGCGGCTGGATGCGGCATTCGGCGCTGACGCCGACGCCGCTGCGCCTGGATGCCGAGCGTCTGCGCATCTACGCCGGCTTTCGCGACGACGCCGGGGTCAGCCGCATCGGTTACGTCGACGTGCGCGCCGACGATCCGACCCGGGTGCTGGGCGTCAGCGCAGCCCCCGTACTGGATATCGGCCGCGCCGGCTGTTTCGACGACAACGGCATGATCCTCGGCGACGTGGTGCACGGGCCGGACGGTCTCTACATGTTCTACGTCGGCTTCCAGCAGGTGGCGAAGGCCAAGTTCCTGGCCTTCACCGGCCTGGCGGTGTCCACCGACGGCGGCGACACGTTCCAGCGCCGCCAGGACACGCCGCTGCTGGACCGCGCGCCGGGCCGCAGCACCATCGCCGCGGTGCATTCGGCGCACTATCGCGCTGGCCGCTGGCAGCTCTGGTACGCGGTGGGCGACGACTGGGAATGGCTCGGCGGCACGCCGTATCCGCGCTACCACATCCGCTGCGTGGAGACCGACGACCTGCAGGCGGTCCCGCGGCAGGACACCGTCTGCCTGCAACCGCAAGGCGACGAATACCGCATCGGCCGCCCGCGGGTGTACCGATGCGATGGCCGCTACCTGATGCTGTTCACCCACGGCAGCCGCGGCGACGCCTATCTGCCCGGCATGGCGGTCAGCGACGACGGCCGCCACTGGCAGCGCTGCGACGCGGCGCTGGGCCTGCCGCTATCGGCCGAGGGCTGGGATGCGCGCACGCTGTGCTACCCGGCGCTGATCCGCCACGACGCGCGGCTGCTGCTGTTCTACAACGGCAACGACATGGGCCGCGACGGCTTCGGCGTGGCCGAGGTGGTGCTGCCCGTTGGCACCGTCTGGGAGGATGACGATGCTGTCGGTTAGGGGCTACACCGCGGCCGACGCACCGCTGTGGGATGCCGTGGTGGAGGCCTCGCGCAACGGCAATCTGCTGCACCGGCGCGGCTACATGGACTATCACGCGGCGCGCTTCGTCGATGCCTCCTTGCTGGTCGAGGATGCCGGCACGCCGGTGGCGGTGTTCCCGGCCAACCGCGACGGCGACGTGGTGACCAGCCATGCCGGGCTCAGCTATGCCGGTCTGGTGTCGACCCACGCGCTGCGCGCAACGGCGACGCTGGAAGTGTTCGAGCGCATCGCGGCGCATTACCGCGCCGCTGGCGTGCGCTCGCTGCTGTACAAGGCCGTGCCGCATCTGTTTCACCGCAGCCCGGCGGAGGAGGATCTGTACGCGCTGCATCGGTTGGATGCGTGCCTCTACCGTCGCGACCTGTCCTCCGCGGTGCCGCTGCGCGTGCCGCCGCGCTTCGCTGCCGCACGCAAGCGCTCGGTGGCCAAGGCACGCCGTGCTGGGCTGCACGTGCAGCGTGTGGACGACCCGGCGCCGCTGCATGCGCTGCTGGGCGAGGTCCTGCAACGCCACGACGCGCGTCCGACCCACAGCCTGGACGAACTGCGCCTGCTGTGCGCGCGCTTCCCGGCGCAGATCGTGCCGTATGAAGTCCGCGACGGCGGCGACCTGCTGGCCGGCACGCTGGTGTACGACTTCGGCCACGTCGTCCACACCCAATACCTGGCCTGCTCGGAGCAGGGCCGCCGCGCCGATGCGCTGAGCCTGCTGCTGGCCGAGCTGATCGAGCAGGTCTACGCCCAGCGCGACTTCCTCAGCCTGGGCATTTCCACCGAGCAGCAGGGCCAGGTGCTCAATGCCGGCCTGGTCGAGCAGAAGGAGCGCTTCGGCGCGCGCGCGGTGGTTCACGATTTCTACCGTTGGGAGTTGCAATGAGCCTGCCGCCGGCCAGCGTGCCGTTCCTGGATCTGCGGGCAAGCAACGCGCGCTATGCCGACGAGCTCAAGGCCGCAGCGGCACGGGTGATCGATTCGGGCTGGTATGTGCTCGGCGAGGAGCTGGAGGCGTTCGAGCGCGAGTTCGCCGCGTACTGCGGCACGGCCCACGCCGTCGGCGTCGGCAACGGCATGGACGCGCTGACCCTGATCCTGCGCGGCTACCGTGCGCTGGGCCGGCTGCACGAAGGCGACGAGGTGCTGGTGCCGGGCAACACCTTCATCGCCAGCTTCCTGGCGATCAGCGAGAACCGGCTGCGGCCAGTGCCGCTGGAGCCGGAGGCGGCCAGCTTCAATCTGGATCCGGCGCAGGTGGAGCGGGCGATCGGCCCGCGCACCAGGGCGATCCTGGCGGTGCACCTGTATGGGCAGCTGGCCGACATGGCAGCACTGCGTGCCATCGCCGATCGCCATGGGGTGCTGCTGCTCGAGGATGCCGCGCAGGCGCATGGCGCGCGCCGCGACGGCCGCCATGCGGGCAGCTTCGGCGACGCCGCCGGCTTCAGCTTCTTCCCCGGCAAGAACCTGGGCGCGTTGGGCGACGCCGGCGCCGTGACCACCGACGACGACGAACTTGCGGCGCAGCTCCGCGTGCTGCGCAACTACGGCTCGGATATCAAGTACCGGCATCTCGTGCAGGGCGTGAACTCGCGCCTGGACGAGCTGCAGGCGGCGCTGTTGCGGGTCAAGCTGCGCTACCTGGATGCCGATATCGCCGCGCGCCGCGCGATCGCCCAGCGCTATCTCGACGGCATTGCGCATCCGCAGATCGCCGTGCCGCAGGTGGCCGACCCGGCGGCGCATGCGTGGCACCTGTTCGTGGTGCGCTGCGCGCAGCGCGACGCGCTGCAACGGCATCTGCAGGCTCAGGGCGTGCACTGCCTGGTGCATTATCCGACGCCGCCGCATCGGCAGCCGGCCTATCCGGAACTGGCCACCCTGCAGTTGCCGCTGTGCGAGCGCTTGGGCGCCGAGGTGTTGAGCCTGCCGACCGGCCCGACGCTGGACGCTGCTGCCGTGGCGCAGGTGATCGATGCCTGCCAGCGTTTCGGGGGTGTGGCGGCATGAACGTGCTGCGCAGCGGCGTGTACAGCGGCGTGGCCACCGCGGCCAAGCTGCTGTCCGCGTTGCTGGTGCTGAAGCTGGTGGCGGTGTACGCCGGCCCGGCCGGGGTGGCCCGGCTCGGCCAGTTCACCAGCCTGATGTCGCTGCTGGCGGTGGTGGCCGGCGGCGGCATCGGCGCTGGCGTGGTGAAGTACGTGGCCGAGTACCGCGACGATGCACCCGCACTGGCCCGGCTGCTCGGCAGCGCACTCGGCTACGCCTGCGTCGCTGCGGTCGCGATGGGCGTGGCCGCGCTGCTGTGCAGCCGCCTGATCGCCGAGCGCCTGCTCGGCGATGCGCAGTACCAGCCGCTGATCTGCGTGCTGGCGGTGGCGCAGCTCGGCATTGCGCTGGCCAACTACATCCTGGCGGTGGTCAACGGCTTCATGGACGTGCGCCGGCTGGCCTTCGTCCAAGTCGCCGGTGCGGTGCTGAGCGTGCTGCTGGTGGCCGCGCTGGCGCACGGCATGGGCCTGTCCGGGGCGCTGCTGGGCCTGGTGCTGGGGCAGGTGGCCTGGCTGTGCGCCGGCGTCCCGGCGCTGCGACGCAGCCCGTACTTTCGTCGCGAGATGCTGCGCATCCGTTTCGACCCGGCGATGGTGCGGCGATTGGCCGGCTTCTCGGTCATGACCCTGGCCTCGGCGCTGCTGCCGCTGCTGGTCAACATCGGCGTGCGCGATCATCTGGCTGGCCAGTTCGGCTGGCAGCAGGTCGGTTATTGGCAGGCGGTGAGCCGCGTGTCCGATGCCTATCTGCTGTTCTTCACCACCGCCATCAACGTCTACTACCTGCCAAAGCTAGCGGCGTTGCATACGCGGCAGGCGCTGTGGCAGGAACTGCGCGGTGCCTACCGCTACGTGCTGCCGGCGGTGCTCCTCGCCGCGGCGGCGGTGTACCTGTGCCGCGACTGGATCACCCGGCTGCTGTTCTCGGCCGATTTCGCCGCCGCGCTGCCGCTGTACGCGCCGCAGCTGCTCGGCGACGTGCTCAAGATCGCCTCCTTCGTGCTGTCCTACCTGATGCTGGCCAAGGCGATGACGCGGCTGTTCGTGCTCTCCGAATGCCTGTTCGCCGCCAGCTACCTCGGCCTGGTGGTGCTGTTCACCGAGCGCATGGGCCTGATCGGCGCGGTCTACGCGTTCGCCTGCAACTACGCGCTGTACCTGGCGTTCAACATGCTGGTGGTGCGCCGCTACCTGCGAGGACTAGGCTGATGGACGCAACGTATACCCCGACGACGCTGCCGCTGGTGTCGGTGCTGATTCCGGCCTACAACCACGCGCATTTCGTGCAGCGCTGCCTGGACAGCGTGCTGGAGGACCCGTACCCGAACAAGGAGCTGGTGATCGTCGACGACGGGTCCAGCGACGGCACCGCCGAGCGCATCGCCGAGTGGATCGCGCAGCACGGCGACAGATTGCACGTGCGCTTCTGGCCGCGCGAGAACCTCGGCATCGCCGCCACGCTCAACCACCTGGTGGCGATGGCGCGCGGCGAGTTCCTGCGCCTGGGTGCCAGCGACGATTACCTGTTGCCCGGCGGGCTGGGTGTGCAGGTGGCCTACCTGGGCGCGCATCCGCACAAGGCCGCGGTGATCGGCGACGCCATCGTGGTCGACATCCAGGGCCGCACCGTGCACCAGAGCAGCATGCGCGACCTGCACGGCGTGGACAAACGCCTGTACCTGAGCGAGGCCGGCATCCGCCGCGCGGTGATCCGGCACTGGGCGGTGAGCGGGGCGGTGGCGCTGGTCCGGCGCAGCGCGCTGCAGCCGGGCGCCGAATGGGACGAGGGCCTGCGCATCGAGGACTGGGACTTCTTCCTGCGCCTGGTCGCGCGCGACGCGCTGGGTTTCCTGGACGTGGCGGTCTGCGCCTACCGCGTGCACGACCACAACGCCAGCCGCACCCGGCATCTGCCCAGCCGCCTGGCCAACCTGGCCGAGTCGCGGCAGGTGGCCTTGCGCCGCGCACGCTTGTTCGATCCGGCCTGCCGCACCCTGCTGCACGCGCAGGCGCACTACATCGCCGCCAAGATCGCGTTCCTGCGGCGCAGCCCGCTGGCGCTGGGCGGACACCTGCTGACGCATGCGTGGCTGTCGCTGTTGGCGCGGCTGCGCCAGGGCGGCCAACCGACGCTGGCCCAGCGCGGATGAGCCGCCTGCTGCGCCTGCCGTCGGCGTATTTCGGCCTGCCGCTGCTGCTGAGCTGCGCGCTGACCCTGCTCACCTTCGACCTGCCGCCGGGCTATCTTGCCGGCATCGCACTGCTGGCCGCCGTGGCGCTGGCGACGCTGGGCCTGGATGCGCTGCTCGGCATCCGCCTGCCGCCGCTGATGGCGTTCCGGTCGCGCGAGTACGCCGGCACCCGCGAGGCCTTCGTCGCGCTCGGCCTGGCCGCCGCGGTGGGGCTGTTCTGCCTGCTGGACCTGCTGCTGTTCCCGATCCCGTTGCTGCACAACCCCTCCGCCTACGCCGACCTGAGCCCGCTGCAGGCGCACGTGCGGCATGTGTCGAACATGTGCTGGATCCTGCCGCCGATCGGCCTGCTGTGCGTGCGCGAGCGCAGCGTGCGCAATGCGCTGCTGCTGGCCGGCTTCGCCTTTCCGGTGCTGGTGATCGACCGCAACCGCCTGTTCGCCGCGGTATTCAGTGTCGGCCTGTTGCTGTTGCTGCGCCGCGACCCGGCACGGCCGCTGCCGTGGAAACGGGTACTGGCGCTGCTGTGCGCCGGCGCCGCCGCGTTCTCGCTGTTGGGCACGCTGCGTTCCGGCTCGCTGGATTCGGTGGCGCTGCCGTTCGGCGCGCTGTACCGGGCCGCGCCGCAGGGCATCAAGTGGCTGCTGCTGTACATCGGCGCCGGCCCGTACAACTTCGGCGCGCTGCTCAGCAAGGGCTACGCCAACGCCAGTTTCCTGATCAACCAACTGGTGCCGCTCAGCGGTTCCATCGCCACCGCCGGGACCGGCATCCCGCTGGATGCGCCGAACATCAATATCGGCACCGAGTTCCTGCCGTTCCTGCTGGCCGGCGGCCCCGGTGCCGCGCTGGCAGCGATGCTGGCGCTGTACGCGGCGCTGCTGTGGAGCGTGCGCCTGCTCGGACGCGGCGTGGCGCTGTTCAACCTGCTGGTGTTCCTGCGCATCGCCTACGCCTGCGTGATGTCGCCGTTCGCGCCGCAGGCGTTCACCTGGACCAATGCCGGCTTCGTCGCGCTGTGCCTGCTGCTGCACGCCTGCAGCGCCTTGCTGCCGAACCGCCGCGAGCCCGCCGCGGACGTGGCCCTGCCTTCCGTTTCCCCGAGATCCCCGCTGCCATGACCGACACCGCCATGCCCCAAGACGAAATCTACCTGCTCGACCTGTGGCGGATCCTGCGGCGCGAATGGCGCTGGTGCCTGCTGCCGCTGCTGCTGGCATTGGCGCTGGCGGCGTTGTTCCTGCACGGCGCGACCCGCCAGTGGCAAGCGACCGCCTGGGTACAGGTCGGCGAATTCGGCCCGACCCCGGTCGGGCGCGACCCCAAGCTGGAGCCGTTCCAGCGGGTGATCGACCGGATCAAGACCCGGCAGTTCCAGGAACAGGTGCTGCACAGCGCCGGCGTGGCGCTGGACAGCCGCCAGGCCGCGCTGTACCGCGACAGCCTGAAGCTGGATCCCGACCCGTACGCCAACCTGATCCAGTTGACCCTGCGCGCGCAATCGCCGCAGCAGGCGCGACAACTGGCCACGGCCACCATCGCGCAGTTGCAGGCGCTGCACCGGCGCATCCAGGCCGCGCCGCTGCAGCAGGCCACCGCGCGGCTGCAGGAGTTGGCCACGGACATCGCCGCGACCCAGGCAGAGCGCGACCGCCTGCTGCAGCAGCAACGCGAAGGCCGCGGCAGCGTCGAGCAGCAATTGCTCGGCAACATGCTGCTGTCGGAGAAGACCACCACGCTGCGCGGCCTCAAGGCCGAACGCGAGGATCTGCTCGGCCGGCTCGGCACGCGCTACACCTACGACACCTCGGCGCCCTGGGAGACCTACGTGCCGCCGCGCGCGGCGTTTCCCAACCCGGTGCTGGTGCTGGCGGCGGCGCTGCTGGCCGGGCTCGGCGGCGGCGTACTGGCCGCGGTGGCGCGCAATGCGCTGCGCCGGCGGCAGGCGCGGCCGACAGGGGCGAGCGTCGCCGCCGCATAACAGCAACTCGTCGATTCAACCAAACGGCGCTGCCGCCGCACCTACCTGCAGTACCGCGCGCTCGATGCGCGCGGATTCCGACAAGGGCAGGGCAGTGGAGAGGTGCAGGTGACAGCGAATGGCAAGGCGGGTGCAACGGCGCACACGACCACTCTGGACCCGGTGCGGTTGCTGGACACGCAGCGCGCCTTCGACAGCGTGGCCGCCGATTACGACGGCCCGCGCGGCAACAACGCGCTGATCCAGCGCATGCGCACCACCCTGTGGGACACGGTGGCGACGCAGTTGCCGGTCGGCTCGCGGCTGGTCGATCTGGGCTGCGGCACCGGCCTGGATGCGCACGCCTTCGCCCAGCGCGGCTACCGCGTGCTGGCCACCGACTGGTCGCCGCAGATGGTGGAGCGCACCCGTGCCCGCGCGCAGGATCCCAGTCTGCGCGGCCGGCTCAGCGTGGCCCATGTCGGCATCCAGCAACTGGATCTGCTCGACGGCGAGTTCGACGGCATGTACTCCAACTTCGGCCCGCTCAACTGCGCGCCGGACCTGCCCGACGTCGCGCGCCACTGCGCACGGCTGCTGCGCCGCGACGGGCGCCTGGTGTTCTCGGTGATCGGCCGCCTGTGCCCGTGGGAGCTGGGCCACTACCTGCTGCGCGGCCGCCTGCGCCGTGCCGCCGTGCGCGCCGCACGTGGCGCCACCGCCGTGGGCATGAACGGGCACACGATCTGGACCTGGTACTACTTCCCACGCGAGTTCTACCGCGCGTTTTCGCCGCATTTCGCGCTGGAGTCGTACCGCGCGCTCAGCCTGTGCCTGCCGCCGCCGTACCTGGTCGACCACTACCAGCGCCATCCGCGCCTGGGGGAGGCGCTCGGCCGCCTCGACGACCGCATCGGCGGCTGGCCGCTGCTGCGCGACATGGGCGATCACTTCCTGATCGTGATGCGCAAGCGCTGAGCATGGCCGCGTCTGCCGCCCCCATCGACCTCTGCCTGGAGAGTGCGCGCGTCGCGCACGCCTGTGGGGCGGTGCACGCACCGCTGGCGCTGCGCGCCGGCCGGATCGCCGCGGCGGCCACGCCGGCCGCGCTGCGCATCGATCTGCACGGGCAGTTGGTGCTGCCCGGCTTGATCAACGCCCACGAGCATCTGCACGTCAATGCGGTGCCGCCGCTGCCGCAGGCTACGCCGTTCGCCAGCAGCTATGCCTGGATCGACGCCTTCGCCGCGCATTTCCGCACGCCGGCGGTGACCGCCGCGCTGGCCCTGCCCAAGTCGCTGCGGCTGCGCCATGGCGGGTTGAAGAACCTGCTGGCCGGGGTGACCTGCGTGGCCCACCACGACCCCTGGCATCCGGCGCTGGATGCGGCCGACTTCCCGGTGGCGCTGCTGCGCGATTTCGGCTGGAGCTACACCTTGCACGGCCCCGACTACGGACCGCCGCTGGCACAGAGCTTCGCCGCGGCGTCCGTCGCCGGCTGGCCGTGGATGATCCACCTGGCCGAAGGTACCGACGCGGTGGCCGCCAGCGAACTCGCCGAGCTGGAGCGGCGCGGCTATCTGGCGGACAACACGGTGCTGATCCACGGCGTGGGCCTGGGCGCGGACGACGTCGCCCGCGTGCTCGCCTGCGGCGCGGCGGTGGTGTGGTGCCCGAGCAGCAACCTGACCCTGCTCGGACGCACCCTCGATCCGCAGCGCCTGAGCGCGGCCGGGCGCCTGGCGCTGGGCAGCGATGCGCGGGTCAGCGGCGGCCGCGACCTGCTCGAGGATCTGCGCCTGGCCGCCGCCCACGGCCTGGACGCGACCCAGGCACTGCGCCTGGCCACGACCGCCGCGGCCGACATCCTGCGCATGCCGGATCGCGGGCATCTGGCGCCGGGCGCACACGCCGATCTGCTGATCGTCGCCGACCGTGGCGGCGCGCCTGCCAACAGCCTGGTCGGGCTGCCGCGCAGCGCATTGCGCGCGGTCGTGCGCGACGGGCGGCCGCGGATCGCCGATCCAGATTTCGCCGCGTGGTTCGCAGCCGCCGGCGTGGACACGGTACCGGTAACGCTGGACGGGACCCCCAAGCTGCTCGCAGCGGAGCTGGCCGACCCGGCGCTGCTCGCGCTGGAGCCCGGCCTGGAGCTTCACGTTGCGCCACCGCGTTCACACACGACGCACCTGTCGCAGGAATGCCCCGCATGAGCGGCGTCCCGACCCTCGACCCGCTGGACGCCTATGCGCTGTGGGCGGACAGCTACCCGGCGCAGGCGCACAACCCGGTGATGCAGGCCGAGCAGCGCGCCATGCTGGCCTTGCTGCCGCCGTCGTTGCGCGGCCAGCACGTGCTCGATGCCGGCTGCGGCAGCGGCCGCTACCTGCTGCATGCGCTGCAGCGTGGCGCCGGCCACGTCACCGGCGTGGACCTGTCGCCGCAGATGCTGGCGCGCGCCGCGCAGGAATTGGGCGACGTCGATACCGGCCGCTACACGCTGCACGAAGGCCGCCTGGAGGCCTTGCCGCTGGCCGACGCCAGCGCCGACCTGAGCCTCTGCGCGCTGGCGCTGGGGCACCTGCCGCAGCTGCCGCCGGCCCTGGCGGAACTGCGCCGGGTCACCCGGCCCGGCGGCTGGGTGCTGTGCAGCGACGTGCACCCGATCGGCCCGGCGCTGGGCTGGCGCCGCGACTTCAAGGCCGGCGGCCAGCGCTACGCGGTGCGCCACACCCAGCACCTGTACAGCCACTGGCACGCCGCCTGCGCCGCGCTCGGGCTGGCCATCGACGCGGTCAGCGAACCGATGCTCGACCCGGCGGACGTCCCCGCCGGCGCCCATTTCGATCCCGCTGCATTGCAGGTGCCGGTGGCCCTGGTGCTGCGCCTGCGGCGCCTGCCGTGACCTCCGTCCTGCGTCCGTACCGTATGTCCTCCACATCGAACACGCTGCTGGTCAATCCCACCATCACCAAGCCGTCCAGCGCCCGCTTTCCGCTGTCGCTGCTGAACCTGGCGGCGGCGCTGGATCGCACGGGCGACAGCCGCATCATCGACGGCAACGTCGACCGCGACTTCATCGACCGGAGCCTGCAGGCGCTACAGGAGCAGCGCTTCGATGCGGTGGGCATCAGCGTCATGGGCGGGCCGCAACTGGCACCGTCGATCGCACTGTCGCAGGCCATCCGTGCGCGCTTCCCGGCGCTGCCGATCGTCTGGGGCGGCTATTTTCCCACGCTGTACCCGGACACCGCGCTGGCCGCGCCGTACGTGGACTACGCGATCCGCGCGCAGGGCGAGGACACCTTGCCGGAACTGCTGGCCGCCTTGCGCGGCGAGGGGCCGACGCTGGCGCAGGTCGACGGGCTGTCCTGGAAGCACGACGGCGCCGTGGTGCACAACCGCAACCGCGCGTTCCAGCGCGGCGACGCGCTGCCATCGCTGCCGTACGAGAAGCTCGGCGAACCGCGCCGCTATCTCGGCCGCACCTTCCTCGGCCGCCGCACCGCCTCGCACCAGGCCGCGCTGGGCTGCCGTTTCCGCTGCACCTTCTGCGGGGTGGCGGCGATGTTCGGCGGCGCCACCGCCTTGCCGACCGCAGCCCGCCTGGAGCGCGAGCTGGGCTATCTGAAATACGGCCTGGGCGCGGACTCGATCCAGTTCTTCGACCACAACTTCTTCGACCGCGAAGCCGACATGATCCCGCTGCTGGAGGTGATGGCGAAGCTGGAACTGCCGTGGTGGTGCTACGCCCGCGCCGACGCGCTGCTCAACCTGTCCGAGAGCACCTGGAAGCTGGTGCGCAAGAGCCGCCTGCGCATGGCCTACATCGGCGCCGAGTCGCCGAGCGGGGCGATGCTCAAGGAGATCCGCAAGGGCACGCGCCCGGACCAGACCCTGGAAGTGGCCGAACTGTGCCGGCGCAACGGGGTGATTCCGGAGCTGTCGTTCATGGTCGCGCCGCCGCGGGACAGCGAACGCGAGACCGAGCAGACCTTCGAGTTCATCCGCGAGCTGAAGCGGATCAACCCGCAGTCGGAAATCATCGTCTACGTGTATACCCCGCTGCCGGACAGCAGCCGCCACGAGAAGGACCGCGGCCGCCGCGCCGGCACGCCCTTGCTCGATCGCGACGGGGTGCCGGTGCAGTTCCCGCGCACGCCGGAGGAATGGGCGCAGCCGCAGTGGGTGGACTACGCCTGCCACGCCGATGCGCCCTGGCTCACCGATGCGCTGCGCCAGCGCATCCGCGATTTCGTCACCGTGCTCGGCTGCCGCTATCCCACCGCGCAGGACCAGCGCTCGCCGGGCTGGGCCAAGCGCGGCCTCAGCGCGCTGGCCGCGTGGCGCTACCGCTACCGGCGCTACGACCGGCCATGGGAACTGAACCTGGCCAACCGGCTGGTGCGCCTGCACCGGCCGCAGGTATCCGGGATCTGAGCATGGACGGCAACGTCGACCGCGCCGTGCATGCCGTGCAACTCAACTTCGTGCCGTTGCCGGACGGGGTGACGCCGGAGCAGGCGTTCGCGCTGTGGCCGTCGCTGGCCGACATCGCCGAGGCGGTGGCCAGCGCCGGCACCCGCGTTTCGGTGATCCAGGCCGCCGCGGTCGATGCGCACCTGCAGCGCAACGGCGTGAACTATCACTTCGTGCGCCATGCCGAGACCGCGCGCCGGCGCCATCTGCGCCGCATCGCCGCGCTGCTGACCGAGCTGGAGGCCGACGTGGTGCACGTGCACGGCCTGCAGTTCGCGCGCGAGGCGGCGACGCTGGCGCGCTGGCGGCCGTCGCGGCCGATCCTGCTGCAGGACCACGCCAACCGTCCGCCGCGCTGGTGGCGGCGGCCGCAGTGGCGGCGCTGGTACGCCGCCGCCGCCGGCATCGCCTTCACCTCCCTGGAGCTGGCGCGCGGTTTCGCCGGCGCCGGGCTGTTCGCCGGATCCACGCGCCTGTTCGCCATTCCCGAATCCAGTTGCCGCTTCACTCCCGGCGAGCGCGACCAGGCGCGCCGCGACAGCGGGCTGCATGGCGCGCCCTGCGTGCTGTGGGTCGGCCATCTGAGCGAGGGCAAGGATCCGCTCACCGTGCTCGACGGCGTGGCCCGCGCCAGCGAGCAACTGAGCGGGCTGCAGCTGTTCTGCGCGTTCGGCGATGCGCCGCTGCTGCCGGTGGTGCAGCAGCGCATCCAGGCCGATCCGCGGCTGGTCGGCCGCGTGCACCTGCTGGGCCGGGTGGAGCACGCGCAGATCCAGACCCTGATGCGCGCGGCCGACCTGTTCGTGTCCGGCAGCCTGGGCGAGAGCTGCGGCTACGCGGCGCTGGAGGCCTATGCCTGCGGCACGGTGCCGGTGTTGACCGACATCCCGGCGTTCCGTGCGCTCAGCGACGGCGGCCGGGTCGGCGCGCTGTGGCCCTGCGGCGACGCCGAACGCCTGGCCACCGCGCTGCTGCAGGCCTCGCGCGACGGGCCGTCGCGGGCGCTGGTGCGCGCGCATTTCGATGCGCAGCTGTCGTTCGCGGCAGTCGGCCGGCGCTGGGCGCGCGCCTATGCGCAGTTGCTCGGTGCCACGTCGCGGAGCGCGGCATGAAGCTGGCGCTGGTGGTACCGGGCGGCGTCGACCGCAGCGGCGAGTACCGGGTGATTCCGGCCTTCCTGAGCCTGATCGAGCGGCTGGCGCGCGTGCATGAATTACACGTCTTCGTGCTGCACCAGGAACCGCTGCCGGCGCAATGGGACCTGTTGGGCGCGCGGATCCACAACATCGGCGCGGCGCGTACGCGCTGGCGGGCGATCGCCGCGATCCGCGCCGAGCACCGCCGCGCGCCGTTCGACGTGGTGCAGTCGCTGTTTTCCGGCCACTGCAGCCTGATCGCGGTGGCGGCAGCGCGCTGGCTGCGGCGACCGAGCCTGGTGCACATCGCCGGCGGCGAACTGGTCGCACTGCATGCGATCGGCTACGGCGGCCGGCGCAAATGGCAGGGACGGCTGCGCGAGGCGCTGGTGTTGCGCCTGGCGAGTGCGGTGACCGCCGCCAGCGCGCCCATCCTCGACAGCCTGCGGGCGTTGGGCATCGCCGCCGAACGCGTGCCGCTTGGCGTGGACCTGCGCGCCTGGCCGCCGCGCCCGCCGCGCGCGCGCGGGGAGGGTCCGGCGCGGCTGTTGCACGTGGCCAGCCTCAATCCGGTGAAGGACCAGACGACCCTGTTGCGCGCACTCGCTGCGCTGGCCCGCGCCGGGGTCGACTTCCGCATCGACCTGGTCGGCGTGGACACCCTCGACGGCGCGATGCAGCGCCTGGTCGCCACGCTGGGCCTGAGCGCGCGCGTGCGCTTCCTCGGCTTCAAGACCCAGCGCGACCTGCGGCCGCTGGTGGAGGCGGCGGATCTGCTGGTGCTGTCGTCGCAGCACGAGGCCGGGCCGCTGGTGTTGCTGGAAGCGGCGGTGGCCGGCGTGCCGACCGTGGGCACCGCGGTCGGGCATCTGCAGGAGTGGGCGCCGTCGGCGGCGCTGGCGGTGCCCGTGGCCGACTGGGCCGGGCTGGCCGATGCGCTGCGCCAGGTACTCAGCGACGACGACCTGCGCCTGCGCCTGGCCTGGGCGGCGCAATGCCGGGCCGTGCGCGAGGACGCCGACTGCAGCGTGCGCGGCTTCACCACGCTGTACCAGCGCCTGTGCGCACCGCGCAGCACCGATGAGCGGCGCGCGGCGCAGAACGGTTGACGCGCAGCGCGGCGTGCCGGCGCTTCGCCTTTAAGAGGGCATCGCGTTTTGTCGTAGGAGAGGCTTCAGCCGCGACAGCCATTCCTGTGGCGTGTGTCGCGGCTGAAGCCGCTCCTGCGACGGTCGTTTACTGCGCGCTCTAGGGGGGCGTGCGTCATTCCGACGACGGCGCATAGCCCTGCAGCGCGGTGCGCACCGCGTACAGCGTGTCCATGCGCGGCACCGGGCGCAGCAGGCGCTGCAGCACGCGGCGGCGCTGCGGCAGGCGCACCCAGTCCTGGCCCTGCAACCACAGTTGGGTGCGGATCATCTCGGCGCGTTCCTGGCGGCTTTCCGCCGAGGGCTGCAGGCGCTGGCGCAGATAGTCCAGCACCTCGCCGCCCGAACGCGCCCATTCGATGCCCGGCAGCGCCGGCAGCCACAGTTGCGAGCACGACGCACCCGTCAGATCCAGTCCGCGCGCGCGCAGCCGCAACAGCGGCGGACACTGCGCGCGCAGTTGCTTGAGCACCGCCGACGGAATCGCCGCGCGGTAGTAACGCAGCATCAACCGCAGCGGCGGCCATGCCCACCAGGCGTCGGTGCCGGTCAGCATCTGCCAGTCGCTGGCGCGCATGCGCGGAGCGAGCAAGGCCAGGTCGTGCAGGTGCATCAGCCGCAGGCTGCGGCTGCACAGTCCGCCGGCCGCGTGCAGCAGCAGGTGGCGCATCAGCGCGCCGTTGCTGGGGTAGGGATTCAGGCCGGGCCTGCCGTCGTCCGGCAGGAGCTGCGTGCCAAGGTCGACCCTGCGCAGCGGCAGGCGCTCCTGGATGCGCACGTGCAGTTCGATGTTGATCGGCGTGTCGCGGTGCTCGCCCAGGCCACCCACCGCCTGCGCCTGCGCCGGACGGAAGGTCTGGTGCTTCCACTGCGCGAACTCGGCCACGTAGCCCAGCGCGGCGAGCAAAGTCGCGGCGCGCTCGGCGTCCTCGGGACGCACCAGCAGGTCGATGTCGGCCATCGGCCGGTCGCCCGGCCGATACAGGCCTTGCGCATGCAGCGCCGCGCCTTTCAGCGGCACGATCGCCAGGCCGGCGGTCTGCGCCAGGGCGTCGATTCGCTGCAGCAACGCCGCGATGCGCTGGTAGCGCTGCGCCACGTGTTCGCGTTGCCCCTCCAGGAACGCGCGCCACGGCCGGTCCGGCCATTGCGAGCGCTGGCTCAGCAGTGGCGCCACGCCGTGCGCGACCGCCGCGGCTGCGGCCAGTTGCCAGTGCAGGCCGCTCCAGTCCGGCATCGGCGCACCGGGGCGTGCCAGCTCATGCGCCAGGGTTTCGGTGGCCAGGCGCAGGCCACGGCCGATGCGCCGCAACGGCAGGTGTGCCGGCGTCGCCGCGGCTGCCGCTGTCGGCAGGTCGGCCGCCACGGCCGGAGACGAGGGCGTCGCCAGGTCGCTCATGAGCGCTGCACCAGCGGGATGCGGCGGCTGCCGCCGGCGGCGACCGCCTTGGCCGCCGGTGCTGGCGGCGCGTCGGTCCGATGCTCGGCTTCGCGCGCGATCAGCGCTGCCCAGTCGGCGTCCAGCGCCGCCCAGTCCTGCGCGTGCGTCGGCGCCGGGCGCGCATCCTCGCGGCATTGCAGGTCCACCTGCCGGTGCAGCAGATCGCGTACCTGGCGGTAGAACGCCGAGTCGTAGGCGCCACGGAACATCATCGCCAGGTCGTCGCTGTCCTGCCAATGGGTCTTGCGCCCGAGCTGGTCCTTGACCTGTTGGTAGAACACGGTGCCGGGCAGGGGATAGGACACGCTGACGCCGATGTCGTCCGGGCGCGCCTGCGCCACCAGCCGGCGCGTGGCGAGGATGTCGTCGAGTTGCTCGTCCAGGTAGCCCAGCTGCAGGAAGAAGCCGACGCGGATGCCCTGCGCGCCCAGCCGCTGGCGCGCGGCGATCACGCCGTCCACGTCGGTGCCCTTGGTCATCTTGTCGAGGATGCGCTGGCTGCCGCTCTCCGCGCCGATCCAGGCCTCGCGGCAGCCGGCCCGCGCCAGGGCGGCGGTCATGCGCTCGCTGCACAGGTCGGCACGGGTCTGGATGGTGAAGGGCACCGCGCCGTCGGCGGCGGCCAGCGCATCGGCGAAGTCCTCCACCCAGTCCACGTGGAAGCCGAAGATGTCGTCGGCCATCCACACATGGTCGGGTGCGAAGCTGCGCTTGAGCTGGGTCATCTCCGCGGCCACGTCCTGCGCCTCGCGGCGCTTGTAGTGATTGCCCCAGATCGGCTTGGCGCACCAGTTGCAGCGGAACGGGCAGCCGCGCGAGGCGGCCATGTTCAGGCTGAAATGGCCGTGTCGCTGCTGCCAGAACGCGCGGTAGCGCGGGATATCCAGCAGGTCCCAGGCCGCCGTCACCGACAGCCGCGGATCCGGCGGCCGCGCGCCGATCTGCGCGCGCTTGAGTTGCGGCAGCACCGCGCTGGCCACCTCGGCGAGGCCGGCCACCCAGCGCGCCGGGTCGATGTCCGGTTCCGCCTGCAGCCGCGCCACCAGGTCCAGCAAGGCCGCGATGCCTTCGCCGATCAGCACCGCGTCGGCACCGGCCGCAAGGAACGCCTCCGGATGGTCCGAGGCGTCGGAGCCGGCGACGAGTACCCGGCTGCCGCCGGCGCGCGCCTCGGCGATCATCCGGCACGCGGCCTCGCGCATCCGGCTCAGGCACATCTTGGTGAGGAAGTTGAAGTTGTCCTCGTAGAACACCACCAGGTCCGGCCACTGCGTGCGGACGGCGTGGTCGTAGTCCTCCACGCCCTCGGCCAGCATCGCGTCGAACAGCGTCACCTGGTGTCCGTGCTGACGCAGCAGTGCCGCCACCTGCAGCGTGGCCAGCGGCGGGTACGGCTTGCCGCGTTCCCATTGCTTGGGGTCGTAGCGCAGGAAGTAGGAGTGGCTGACCTGGATCTTGAGCATCGGCGAAAGGTCTCGTTCGGCGCCGCGGGGGAGGGGCGCATGCAGCGATGGCCGCGCACAGGTGGCCGTGGCGGTAGGTGCCGGGGCTGCGCCGTTTGGTTGCGCGAAACACCGGCATGACCACGCGCAACCTTTGGTCACGGCAGGCGCACCCACGCTGCATCCACCCAAGCGACTCTTCTCCGATGCAGCGATCGACCGTGCGTGTCCTGGACGTGGCAACAAGCGACCACGCCACGCCAGTCGTCGCTGCGGGCGGTGCCTGCGATCCGTTCCACACCCAGCTGCGGCGCCCCCACACCCTCAGCAAACAGCTGCTGGGTGGACGCTTCCACTTCGAGAGCAACAGTCCGGCGCTGCTGGCCTTGGTGGAAGCGGCATTCGGCGCGGTGCCGGCGCATCGCCTGCCGGAGAGCGACGCATTCCGTATCGAACTGACCCTGGTGGACCGCGGCGACGCGCCCTACGCGCTGGCAATGGAACCGCCGCCGGTGCAGACCCATTCCGGCGCGGGTGTATTGAGCGGGGTGATCGATGCGCACAACTACGTCGTGCTGGTGCCCGAGCAGCGCAGGGCGCTGGTGGTGGTGTCCGAGGACATGCTCGCGCACGCCTACCACGTGCGTTACGAACTGATCGAGTTCGCCGTGTTCGTGCTTGCCGCGCACGGCATGCGCCTGGTGCCGCTGCACGGCGCCTGCGTCGGCCGCGACGGCCGCGGCGTGCTGCTGCTCGGCGGCAGCGGTGCCGGCAAGTCGACCCTGGCGCTGCACAGCCTGCTGCGTGGGCTGGAGTTCCTTGCCGAGGACGCGCTGTTCGTCGCCCCGCACTACCTGCTCGCCACCGGCATCGGCAACTTTCTGCATCTGCGGCCGGAACTGTTGCACCTGCTCGATCCGCAGACCCGCGCCTGGATCGCCGCGGCGCCGATGATCCGCCGCCGCAGCGGCGCGCTGAAGCACGAGGTGGACATCCGCCAGGGCGAGGGGCGCCTGGCACAGGCACCGTTGCGGCTGGCCGCGGCCGTGTTCGTCTCAGCCACCATGGCCGCCGATCCGCAGCGGCTGCTGCAGCCGATGCCCGACGCGGACGTGGCGGCACGCCTGGCCGCGGACCAGCCCTACGCCGCGGGCCAGCCGCACTGGCCGTTGTTCGCGCGCCAGGTGCAACGACTGGGCGTGTACGAACTGCAGCGCGGCACGCATCCGGAGGCCTCGGTCGATGCGCTGCAGACACTGTTGGCCTGATCCTGTTCAAAACGTGACGGTGCCGGCGACGTGCATCGCCGACGCAGGGGAGTGCGGATGGCGCACCGCGTCGATGGTCCGCCGCATGGATACCCATCGATGAGCACACGTCCGCAACCGGCATCGCACTTGCTGCGCGCCTTCGTCGCCGTGCTCGGCCGCGGCGAACGCCTGCGCATCGCCTGGTACGTGCTGCTGTCGCTGCTCGGCGCGCTCGCCGGCGCGCTGGCGGCGGTCGCGCTGGTGCCGCTGGTGCAACCCGGCCACGTGCTGACCCTGGCCGGCCACGCCTTGCCGTTGCCGACCGGCTTCCTCGCGCAGACCCTGCTGTTCGTTGCCGCCAGCAGCGGCTTCGCCCTGCTGCGTTGGTGGGGCACACGACTGGCCGCGGACCTGGCCAGCCGCCACGCGCTGGACCTGCGCCGGCAGGTACATGCGCGGCTGCTGCAGGCGCCGCTGCCGGCCCTGGCCGACGCCAGCTCGGCGGAAATCGCCAACCTGCTCACCTACAACGTCGAGATCGTGGTGCAGGGCTTCAGCGCGCTGCTGCAACTGCTGGTGGCGGCGATCACCGCGGCGGTGAGCCTGGCCGCGGCGTTCCTGGTCTCGCCCATGCTGGTGCTGGCACTGCCGCCGCTGCTGGCGCTGGGCCTGCTCGCCTTCCGCATCGCCGGCCACGAACAGGCCCGGGTCAGCCGCCAGTACGTCGCCGACATGACCCGGCTGTTCTGGCTCAGCGAGGATTTCCCGCGGCGCCTGCGCCACGTGCGCTCCTTCGCACGGGAGGCGCGCGAGCAGGAAGCCTACGAGGCGATCGCCGGTCGGCTCGCCTATGGCTACGCGCGCCAGCAGGCACTGGTCGCCTCCGGCCGCCTGTTGCTGGAACTGGCGGCGGTGGCGGCCATCGCCGCGATCATGCTGCTGGCTGGGGTGTGGCACGGCATCGACCGCGGCGCGCTGATCACCGTCGGCCTGCTGCTGGGACGGCTGCTGCCGTACCTGGTCTCGACCCGGCAGAGCGTGCAGCAACTGCGCTCGGCCGCGCCTGCACTGGAATTGTGGCAGCGCTACGTGGCGCTCGGCACGCTGCCAACACCACCTGGCACCGTGGCGGCGCAGCCCAGTGCGGCGACAGCAGCGACGGCGCCGATCCAGATCGAACGCATCGGCCTGGCGCCGCCGCTGGCCGCGGTGGCCTTGACCGGTCTGGTCCTCGCGCCAGGCACGCTGACCCTGATCAGCGGCCCATCCGGCGCCGGCAAGAGCAGCCTGATGGACGCGCTGGCCGGCATGGTCGCGCCACCGCAGTTCGCCGCGCACTGCGACGGCCGTGCGCTCGACTTCGCCGGCTATCGCGCCGCGCTGCAGCCCTTGGCTTATGTCGCCCAGAGCGTGCGGCCCTGGCAGCACAGCGTGCGGCAGTGCCTGGCCTGGGCGGCGCCGAGCGCGAGCGAGGCGGCGATGTGGGAGGCCCTGCGCGACGTCGGCCTGGCCGCGCGCCTGCAGGGCGGCGCCGGCCTGGACACCGCCGCGCACGGTGCCGGCGCGCGCCTGTCCGGCGGCGAACTGCAGCGGTTGCTGATCGCCCAGGTGCTGCTGCGCCGACCGCGCGTGGCCTTGCTCGACGAAGCCACCAGCGCGCTCGATGCCGTCGCCGAACAGCAGGTTCTGAGCACGCTGCGGCGCCGCTTGCCGCAGACGGCGCTGGTGGCGGTTTCGCATCGGCTTGGCCTGTCTGCCATCGCCGACCAGTGCGTGATGGTGCAACGGGCGACCGTGGCGCCGCTGCTGTTGGCGGATCGCGCGTCCTGAGCGAAGGCGGCTGTGCCCTGGCGGGGGCCGGCGCTGTTGTCTTCAACTGTGCTCGACTTCTACGTGGCTAAGCGCGGTTTTGTCTAAGCACCATGGGCCGGGCGTCGCTAAGCTCTCCGCACAGGGGGAGATCATGGACGTCATTCAACGGGCAGCCGCAGGGCTGCTCCTCATCGCCGTCTCGGCGAGCGCATTCGCGCAAACCCGCTCAGCGGTCGGGCAAGGCATCGCGCGTGTGAATCCGCAGCGCAACGTGGCCCCGATTCCACGCCTGGATTGCCGCAAGCTGCTGGCAAACGATCCTCGTCCCTGGACGCATGCCTACTGCGAACACGTGGACTTCACTATGCAGGACGACCTGGCCCACACCTTTGGACGACCGCGACCGTCCCAGATCCAACTCGACATTCCCGCACTGGGCACTGCCGAAGCCCGGGCCGCCGGCGTGTCCTGCTCCGAAGGACGCGTGATCCGTAAAGTAGGCAACGGCTGGGAACAGGCGCTGGACCGCGATCGAAACTATCTGCGTTGCAGGCCGTCGGTGGAACTGCCGTCAGGGTTCATTGGCAGGTGACGGAGTGGATGTCCTCCCGCAGAAAAAGGCCCCGCAAGCGGGGCCTTTTCGTCTTCGAGCGCCTGTGGATGTGAATCCGGCTGACGTCCGGCTCAACCCTGCGGAAGATCGCACTTCATCTTTCCGTCCACGTAGTACGGCTTCGGCACGTCCGGATTCTGGCTGGTCTTCTCGAACACCACCTCGAACGAGTTGGGGTCCGGCTTGCCCTTGCGTTCGGTGCAGGCGTCCTGCAACTTCTTTTTGACCGCGGCGATGCCGGCGTCGCGGTTGGCACCGTCGGCGCTGTTGGTGAGATTGGCGACCTCGGCGAAGGCCGGCGAAGCAAGGCCCAGCAAGCTTCCTGCGAACACGAGTGCGTGCAGCGTCTTCATGGCGTCTCCTTGTTTTGATGTCCGTACGCGGTGGGAGGCGTGCGTTGCGGCGCATGCGGCAATGCCCGGCGCCGCGGCCGCCCTCCAGCGCGGAGCTAGGATAGGGAGTGCTGGTTAAGGCTTCGTAGGGATCGGCGCGCAAGACCGTCGCAGCAACATTCGACAGGTCAACGCAGCGCATTGACGCGGCGCTGGATCTTCGGGCCGAGCGCATGCTTTGACACGCGCCGGCTCGCCCATGGACGCACAGGCCGCGCAGGACGACTCAGCGACTACTCGGTACGCGGCGCCTCGTAGTTCTGCCCAGGCTGCAGCGTGGTGACGTAGGGGCCGTTCCAGTCGCGGTCGAAGATGCGCGTCAGTGTCTCGGCCGGTCCCTTGCCCTTGACGAACACCGAAGCGTCCACCGCGGTATTGAAGTAGCTCCATTCCCAGTTGCCGGTGCCGATCACGCTGCTGCGGTCGTCGGCCACCGCGTACTTGGCGTGTTCGACCCGCGCATACGGAATGAAGCCCTGTGGCGCCGGTGGCAGGCGGCTGAACTTCACCGCGATGTTCGGCAGTGCGGCCAGGCTTTTCAGATAGGCCTGCATCGGTTCGCGCAGCGCCCAGTCGGCGACGATGATGTGCACCTGCACGCCGCGGGCGGCGGCGTCGCGGATGGCGCTGTCGACCGGCGCCCACCAGCCCTTGGGCCCGAAGCTGCGGATCGCCGACAGCGTCATCACCTGGATGCGCAACGCATGCTGGCTGGCGCGGATCATCTCGACCAGGGCCGGCTCCTCGGCGCTGACCCACGCCGGCTGCAGCGCCGGCGGGCTGAACGCGGGGAAGGCGACCAGCGGCGCATCGCTGCCGGCATCCAGCAGCACCGGATCGGTGGCGGTGACCGGAACGAAGTCCGGCGGCTGCACGCCGCGCGCCTGCGCCTTGGCCAGATTGCCTTCGTCGGCCAGGCGCCAGCTGTAGTCGAAGCTCGCGGCGAAGGTCTTGGCGAAGCGCGCGTCATCGATGCGCGCGCCGATCTCATGGATCTGCTCCAGCGCCCGCCAATCCCAGTTCTGGCTGCCGACGAACACGCTGGCGTCGTCGACGATCATGTACTTGGCGTGCAGCACGCCGCCGGTCAGCGTATCGACCGGCAGCACCCGCACGGTGATACCCGGCACCTTGCCCAGCCAGGCGACGCTGTCCGGGTTCTTGGCCAGGAAGGTGTGGTCGACCAGCAGGTGCACCGTCACGCCGGCACGGGCGCGGGCGGCCAGTGCGTCCAGTACCGGCGTCAGGCCGGTGCCGGGCTTCTCGGAGATGTAGAACGCGGCGATGTCGATGCGCTGCCTGGCCCCGTTGATCATCGCCAGCCAGGTCTGCTGGGTGCGCGGCACGCCGGGTTCGCCGTAGACGCTGGCCTCGGGCACGCTCTCGACGATCTGGAACTGCGAGGGCTGCGGCCGGGCCTCGGCGCCGGTGGCTGCCGACAGCAGCAGGCAGGCCATGGCGGCGGACAGGAGGCGGCGTGCGGGATGCACGCTGGCGATGGAAACGAGAGGCACGTTGGGTGTCCTTGCGGGAGCGTGGGAAGTGGATGCCGGGCGGCGATGCGCGTGCATGCTACCGGCAGCTGTCGTAGCTTGGCAGCCTGCTTTGCAGCGCATATGTCAGTCAGATGGTGACGGCTGAGTTGGCGTTCCCGTCCAGGGGCGTCAGCGCTTCAAGGCAGAGCGCGCCACCAATGCGCACGCAGGCCGCGGCCGACCTTCATCGCTTGACCACTCACGGTCCTGATTGGATCAGGACGTCGCCATGCCGCGCCGTGCGGCGTTCGCAGAAGGAATGCATCGCCGTCCAACGGCACCGGCGACCGCGTCGTGCCGTGCGAGAAGATTCATGCCCGACCGTCGGCGAATGCGGCCTGCGCCTGCGCAAACCACTGCAGCACCTGCTGGCGATGCGGCTCGCCCCAGCAGCGCACGAACTGCTGGGTGTGGTGGTCGGTGAGGTCGTTGAGCGCGGCGATGCGTTGCGCGACGTAGGCAGGCTCCAGTCGCAGGCCGCAGTCGACCTCGATGCAGTGGCGCCAGGCGGTGTAGCTGTCGGGAATGATGGATGAAGACATGAAGATCCCTGGAGTTCGGCGCCCGTCGCGGCACAGGGCCGCCGTGCGAGGCGCGTCGGTGGTGGCCAGATGCGAACCGCGGCTAACTGACGGTAACGGCAGGCTTGCACCCGCGCTCGATAGTTCACTAATGTTATAGTGTAACTCAACCGATGCGCTGCATATGCGACCTGGCATTCCCCTGATCCTGTTGCTCCTCTCCGCCAGCTCGCCAGCCACCGCTGCGATCCGCCACCACGGCCCGCACGTGCACGGCCAGGCCAACCTGGAGGTCGCCGTCGACGGCACCGCCGTGGACGTGCAGCTCAGCGCGCCCGGCATCGGCATCCTCGATTTCGAACACCCCACGCGCGATGCCGGCGAGCGCCAGCGGCTGGAGGCCGCGGTCGCCACCCTGCGCGGTGCGGGCTGGTTGCAGTTCCCGGTCGCGGCGGCCTGTTCGCTGCGCAGCGCGCAGGTCACCACCGAGGGCTACGACGTGGCGATGGCCGATCCAGACGAGCCCGGCCACAGCCACGCCGAGTTCCACGCCCGGTACGCGTTCAACTGCACGCAGCCGGCGCGACTGGATCACCTGCAGGTGCTGTTGCCGCAACGTTTCCCCGGGCTGCACACGGTGCTGGTCGATGTCGCCACCGCTGCGGGCCAGGGCCGCACCGAGGTGGTGCCCGGGCAGACCCGGGTGAAGCTGCCGGAATGAACCAGCACCACGTCGTCGAACTGACCGAGGTGCGCTTCGGCTATCCCGGCGCCGCCGCACCGGTGCTGGACATCGCATCGTTTGCGCTGCCGCGTGGGCAGCAACTGTTGCTGCGTGGCGCCAGTGGATCGGGCAAGAGCACCTTGCTGGCGTTGATCGCCGGCGTGCTGCAGCCTACGGCCGGCTGCGTGCGCGTGGCAGGGCAGGACCTGGCGGCCTTGCGCAAGGCCGCACGCGACCGCTTCCGCGCCGACCACTGCGGCGTGGTGTTCCAGCAGTTCAACCTGCTGCCGTTCCTGAGCACCCGCGACAACATCGCGCTGGGCCTGCAGTTCTCGGCGCGCCGCGGCCGGCTGGCTGCGGGCACGCAGGCGCTGGACACCGAGATCGAGCGGCTGATGGTCGCGCTGGGCCTGGACGTGGCGGCGCTATGGTCGCGGCCGGCTGCCCGCCTCAGCGTCGGCCAGCAGCAACGCGTGGCCGCCGCGCGCGCGTTGATCGCGCGGCCGCCGCTGCTGCTCGCCGACGAACCCACCTCCGCGCTCGACCCGGTCGCGGCACAGGCCTTCCTGCAGTTGCTGTTCGCCGAGTGCCGGCAGGGCGGCACCAGTTCGATCGTGGTCAGTCACGATCCGTCGATCGCACCGCTGTTCGACGCCCAGGCCGACCTGGCCACGCTCAACCGCGCCGGCGCCGGAGGTGCACGATGAGCCTGTTGAAGCTGGCCCTGGCCAGCCTGCGCAGCCGGCGCCTGGGCGTGGCGTTGACCGTACTGGTGATCACCCTGAGCGTGACCCTGCTGCTGGGCGTGGAGCGGATCCGCACCCAGGCGCACGAAGGTTTCGCCAGCACCGTGTCGGGCACCGACCTGATCGTCGGCGCGCGCTCGGGCCCGGTGAACCTGTTGCTGTACTCGGTGTTCCACATCGGCGATGCCACCAACAACGTGTCGTGGAAGAGCTACCAGGACCTGAGCGCGATGCCCGAAGTGAAGTGGGCGGTGCCGCTCTCGCTGGGCGATTCCTACCGCGGCTACCGGGTGGTCGGCACCAGCACCGGCTTCTTCGAGCACTACCACTACGGCGCCAAGCATCCCCTGGCGTTCGCGCAGGGCAGGGCGTTCGACGATCTCTACGATGCGGTGATCGGCGCCGACGTCGCCGCCGCGCTCGGCCGCCACCTCGGCGACGAGATCGTGCTGACCCATGGCACCGGGCGCATCAGCCTGGCCAACCATGCCGACAAGCCGTTCCGGATCGTCGGCATCCTGCGCCGCACCGGCACGCCGGTGGATTCCAGCGTGCTTGTGTCGCTGCAGGCGATCGAGGCGATCCATATCGACTGGCATTCCGGCGTGCGGCTGCCGGGCCACCACGTCAGCGCCGCGCAGGCGCGGGCGATGGACCTGACCCCGGACACCATCACCGCCTTCATGCTCGGCCTCAAGACCCGCATCGCCACCTTCTCGGTCCAGCGGCGGATCAACGAGTACCCCGAGGAAGCGATGCTGGCGATCATGCCGGGCGTCACCCTGCAACAGTTGTGGGGCACGCTGGGCACGGCCGAAGGCGCCTTGCGGATGATCGCCTCGCTGGTGGTGCTGCTCGGCCTGGTGTCGATGGTCACGCTGCTGGTGGCCACGCTGCAGGAGCGCCGGCGCGAGATGGCGATCCTGCGCGCGGTCGGCGCACGGCCGCGCGACATCGCCTGGCTGCTGCTGTTCGAGGCCGGCTTGGTCACCGTGGTGTCGTGCACACTTGCGCTGCTGGCGGTGACCGCGGCCAGCTGGCTGGCGCGTGGCTGGGTGCTCGATCATTTCGGCCTGGCGATCAACCGCATCGCACCCAGCGCGGCGGAATGGGGCTGGCTCGGCTGCGTGCTGCTGGCCGGCGTGCTCGCCGGCATCGTACCGGCCCTGCTGGCTTATCGCCGCACCCTGGCCGATGGCCTGTCGCCGGAGCTGTGAGCATGACCCGCTGGATCCTTCCCTTGCTGGCGCTCGCACTGCTGTGCGGCTGTGGCCGCCAGCAACACCCCCCCATCCCGGAAAAAGCGCAGGCGACAGCGGCGGCGCAGCCAGCACCAGCCAACGACGCCGCGATCAATCCGCCACTGGGCGAGCCCGATGCCGACGGCTATCGCGAACTGGACTGGAGCGCGATGCTGCCGCCGGCCGAACTGAAGGCGCTGGAAAACAGCGAGGAACCAGCGGTCGACCACACCGGCAAGCGTGCGATGCCGCAGACCGGTACCTACAACACCGTGGCCGCCGTGCTGGCGCGCAAGGTGCGCCTGCCGGGCTACGTGGTGCCGCTGGACAGCGACGACGCCGGCCGCGTGCGCGAGTTCCTGTTCGTGCCGTACTACGGCGCCTGCATCCACGTGCCGCCGCCGCCGCCGAACCAGATCGTGCATGTGCGCCTGGACACCCCGATCGACCCGCCCGACATGTACAGCCCGTTCTACCTGACCGGTCAACTGCGCGCGGAAACCCTCCACGGCGAACTCGCCGGCACCGCCTACACGATGGAGCAGGCGCACCTGCATCCCTATGAAAAAGGCTGATCGCCATTTCCTGCTGACTGGAGTGCTGTGCCTGCTGGCGGGCTGCCACGGTGATGGCGGGAAGCAGCCGGACGCCACGCCCACACCATCGCCGGCAGCCACGCACGCGACCGCAGCCGCCGACGCCGTCCCGGACACAGTGGAACGCTGGGAACAACTGGCACCGGCCAACGATATCTACCAGCGCCCGCCGCCGCGGATCGGCACGGCGTGGCGAGGCGATGCCGCGGTGATGGATCAGGCGGCGCCGGTCGACGATGGCCCCTCGGTGGTCAATGGCATGCCGATCGACCATTCCGGCACCCAGCGCGCCGCGCAGTTCGGTTCATCGCAAGTGGTGAAGGGTCTGGAAGGCAAACGCTTCGCCCTGGACGGCTACGTGGTGCCGCTGGAAAGCGACGACCAGGGCAAGGTCAGCGAACTGCTGTTCGTGCCGTTCTATGGCGCCTGCATCCACGTACCACCGCCGCCCCCGAACCAGATCCTGCACGTGGTGCTGCGCACCCCGATCGATGTCCCGGAGCTGTGGGACCCGTTCCACTTGCAGGGGCGGCTGCATCTGGCCGACTTCAAGGCCGATATCGCCAATGCCACCTACGAGGCGGAGGACGCCACGCTCACCCCGGTGCAGGGCTGAGGGCGCGGTCCGATGCGCCTGAAGTCGCCGATGCGTTTGGCGATCGCGATCGCCGCCTGTGGCGCCGTCGTTACCGGCGGCGTGCTGTTGGCATTGCGCACGCACGGGGATGTGGCACCGACACCGCGTGCCGCTGCGACCACCGCGATCCACCCGCCAACGGTGCCCGCATTTCATGTCGCACCATTGTCCGAAGATGCAGCCGACAAACGCATCACCGCACTGCTGCACAGCGATCCCGCATTCGCGCGCGACGCCACATTCCTGATCGTGGCCAGCGTCCGCGAACGCTGCGCACCGGCCCATTCTGGCGAACTGGCGAAGATGGCCAACCGCGCGCGCCTGCCGGTATTGGTCGCAACATCCGAGGTGACGACGCGCGAACCCGACCTGGACCACCCGATCTACCAGGCGATCCAGCGCACCGCCGCCGCTGCGCCTTGCGGGCGCGCGCTCGACCTGACAGCGACCGGCCTGCCGCTGCAACTGGACCCGGAACGCTACGCGGCGGCGTTCCCCGACAGCTACTACCAACCTACGCTGGACATCGTTCCGCACCAGTATGCCGGCCAGCCGCTGGCCACCCGCGCCGCGCAGGAATGCCAATCGATCGCCTACGCGGTGCTGCCGCTGGGCCGGGACGGCTGGCAGTGCAGAGCGCTGTGGTCCGGCATGCGCCCGCGGATCGTCAAAGCCTGCGAACAAGCCCGTAGCGAAGGCGGGCAGGGGGCAGGTGAGGCGATTCCGCCGGAGGTCGCGAAACGGCTGACGCCGGTGGTGGCGGGGTTGCTGGAGAAGTTGCCGGAATCCTGTCGCTGAAGGCTCTTGCTTAGTTGCAGCGGCTGGTGGGATCGCGCCAGTGCTGCAGCGAAAGCACGAACTGCGGTAGCGTGTGCTATGGCTAACAACCACTCAACTGGCACCGCTTCGCTACGCGGCTAAATTCAGGAAAACTCGCCTATGCAAGGTTCAGCGTTTCTAGTGGCAGCGCTTTCCGGCGTCTCGGCGCTTTTGGGCGTCGCATTAGGTCACATACTTGCCGCAAAGCGCGCACGCCAAGATGAACTGGCAGCGATGAGGATGGCCGCCTACGTCGACTTCCTAAAGTCGACCTCACTTCTGTTCACCGCGCGTCGCGCAGGACGCACCAAGGATGAAGTAGAAGAATTGGCTCACCTCAACGACGCCAAGGCGCGCATCTTGTTGACGGCTGATCTTCCTGTAGCCAAAAGCTTACAAAAATTCTGGTTGCAAGGCGGAACTTTGGAGAAAGAGCAAGAGATCCTTGCCTTCAGTACTCTCTGTGATGACATGCGCGAAAGCCTCGGCAAGGAACACCTTTCAATGAGAATGGATCTTGCTGGTGTTTTGTTTAGGCTTGAACCGTCAACTTATTCGTACAAGGCTAGTGGTGGATAGGCATCACTCATCTCAGTCGACGCTGTTTCGCGACGTAACTTAGTTCCGCATTAGGGAGCTGCCATTCCTTTCCGGACACGGGTTGGATCCGTAACGGCAATTAGGGATATTTTCCTAGGCCACGTTGTTAAGTGGGTTTTACGTTCACTTGCCCCCGAACACCTGCAACCGCACTTGGATGAACTCCAGCAACGCCCGAACCCGCGCAGTGACCGAATGACGGTGACTGTAGGCGCCAAGCAATTGCAGCGGGGCAGGGTATAGATCCAGCGGCACTTCCTGCAACCTGCCTGCGGCAAGATCTTCCTGGCACGGATAGGCCGCGACGATCGCAAAGCCGAGACCTTGACGCGCGCCCGCCACCGCGAGTTCCCCGCTGTTGACGCGGTAGCGGCTACGCACTGGCACCTTCACGATCTCACCCGCAGGATCGAGAAACTGCCAGGGCTGACCCTTCAGTGCGCTCACGGTGGTGATGCAAGGCAAGGACTTGAGTTCGCGCACGTGTCGCGGCGTCCCGGTTTGGGCCAATAGCGCGGGGGACGCGACCACGATGCTGGGCAAGGTCGCCAGTTCGCGGGTGATGAACGCACTGTCGTCCTGACGTCCTCGGTGGAAGACGATGGAGAGATCCATGTCCTCGCGCAACACTTCCAGGCCGGTGAGGCGCGTGTCGCATTCCAACTCGATGCCCGGATGGAGGCTGCAGAATTCGGCGAGGATCGGCGCGAGCAACCTGGGCGCTTCGTTGGGCATGCACATCCTGAGAGGCCCCTTCAATTCGCCTTGTACTGCGCCGAGTTCCTCCTCTGTGGACAGCAAAGCGTCGAGGAGCGGCTTGGCACGCGCATAAACCAGCCTCCCGGCTTCCGTCATGCGCAGATGGCGCGTGCTGCGTTCCAGCAAGCGCACGCCCAGCCTGCGCTCCAGTGCCGCGACATGACGGCTGACGTTGGACGACGGCAAGGCCAGCAAGCGCCCAGCCCCGGAAAAGCTCTGCGCGTCGACGACGGCCACATAGACGCGGACTGCATTCAGATCGAGGTTGGTGCGCATCATTGTCCCAAATGGGGTATGAAATACCGCCATTTTCGCATGCTAGTTAGCGGAATTGGTGAGGTCCAAGATGCACTCCCGTCCAATGGCTGCCCTGCAACGGCACGCCTGGACCAATTGAATCGGGATGTATCGGCATGGAGATCGGAATACTGGGTGGCGGCATTGCAGGCTTGAGCGTGGCCCTCGCGTTGCACAAGCAGGGGCACACCCTCCGCGTCTATGAACGTCGGAACGGGCCGGCCACCATGGGCGCTGGCGTGACGCTTTGGCCGAACGCGGGCTTTGTGCTGCAAGAACTCGGGTTGTTGGAGGATGTCGGGGCAGTGGGCGGTCGGCCAGTGTCGGTACACCGCAAAGACGCAGCGGGTAACGCGCTGGGAGGCCTGGACATCACACTGCTGGACCAACTCATGGGCTACCCGACCCATACGATCCTGCGCCGCGACTTGCAGGCGGTACTGCTGGACCACGTGGCACGCGCTGGTATCCAGGTGGAGTTCGGGCATCGGGCGATAGCGATCGATCTGGATGCCGGCGGCAAGGCCGTGGCACGGTTCGAGAACGGGAAGAGCATCTCTCCGGATCTGCTCATTGGCGCGGATGGCCGCATGGGCTCGGTGGCGCGCAAGTTCGTCGCCGGGGACAACACGCCGATCTATCAGGGGTTCGTAAACTGGATCGGCGTTGCACAGGGCAATGGCCCATTGCTGAGCGACATGGCGATTCACGATTACTGGGGGTCTGGCGATCGTTTCGGTTGCGTGCCGATCCGGACGGATCTGGTGTACTGGGCTGCCGCGCAGGCGCGGCCATTGCCTGAGGCGAAGCCAGCAGCGGAGACGCACAAGGAGGTGATGGATCTGTTTGCAGGATGGCCGGAGCCGGTCGCCCGCCTCATCGAAGCCACGCCGGCGCACTCCATCCAACTGATCGCCGTGCACGACGTCGAGCCGCTGCACACGTGGAGCCAAGCAAATGTGCTGCTCGTCGGCGATGCGGCGCACGCGCCACTGCCGACCTCGGGCCAGGGCGCCTGTCAGGCCCTGGAAGACGCTTGGCATCTGGCGCGGTGCCTCGACGAGGCCGGCGGTGCGCTGGATCGAGCATTACCGCGTTTTGCCGCAATCCGCGGACCCAAGACCACCAAGCTGGCAGAGCAGGGCAGAATGTTCGCGCGCGGCCTTTTCGCCCAAGACCCCGAAACCTGCCGCCTTCGTAACGAGCGCGCCAAGGCGTCCGATCCATTGCGTGATGCGCAGGCCATGGCGGCTGGATGGTCGCAGGGGTTGCCGATGGCGGACTGCATAGACGGTACGCCGGCGAGCGGCGCTGGTAGTCTGTATCGCCTATGACAGACAATCCTGATGCGAGCGTCGCGTAGCACCTCCGCTGCAGGGAGTATTTCTACCGGATCCGGGGTTCCATTTTATTGGGTTGCTACGTCATGCTGATCAAAGGCCTTCCACTGCGCTGCCCCTGCTGTGGCTACAAGACGCTTTCCGAGCGAGCAGCATTTGAGATTTGCGCTATTTTTTTCTGGGAAGATGATGGGCAAGATAACGATGATGCTGATGCTGTACTAGGCAGTCCGAATGGCAGCCTTAGCCTCACAAAGCCCGAGCCGACTATCAGCAATTTGGCGCGTCTCGCAGGCAGGATCTCCCATATGTCCGCCCGCCCTTAGGTGAAGATACGTAGAGTGGGAGGTAGCCAACTCGACTTCCTGGCTCGAGTTACGCCGATATCGTGGAAGGTTTTCTTATGGTCAAGAGAAAGCGTAACCGGGAAGCGATTAGGAAGATTTATCGTGGGCAGATGATACGTCCCCACTCTTGTAGATACCTCTTAGGTGTTCTAAGACTGGTCGATGTGAGGAGTCAGCCGCGGCGAGCGACCCCCGTCCTTGACCTCAGCCGCCGCCCGCTCTGCCACGGTAATACCTGAGCAGAATCGCCGGTTCCACTCCCGCGCGTGTTCAGATGCGGTCAGTGGGAGTGCCCCGAGGGCGGGGTTGGAAATAGCTCAACGCAGCCAACGCTTGAGCTCACGTTTCCGGTGAGCTGATAAGCCCTGAGCAGTGGCGCCTTTCGATTGATTCGCATGAACTTCTGTATGACGTGTCTCGTAGTGGTCCAACTTGCGGTCGTGAGGACGAGACGTGTCTGCTGATGGGATTGCTGCTGGCCAGAAAGTACAAATGCTCTCAGAGTGTCGAGCACGGCGACTCGATTGAGGTCGTCCAAGTGCGCCAATGGTTCGTCGAGGAAAAAGCTGCCACTCAATGTGTAAGCGCGCACAAGGAAGAAGGCGAGCGCAAGATCCTGGCGCTGTCCCGTGCTGAAGACCTCCGGCTCAACGGAGTGTTCCTCGAGCAGGCCTTTGAGCTCAAACGAAGGGTTAACGCTGACAGAGCTGAAGACTCTGTTCACTTGCATTCGCTGGAACAGCTGGCTTACCGAGGGGCCGACGGCTTCAATAAGTCTCGTCCGGTGGTACTCGCTCTGAGACTCGATGCGGTCATTAATCTGGTCGATTCGAGAAAGCTCTTGCTCTACGGAATTGATATCCCGAGCGACAGCCGCAGCCTCTTGCGAGACTAGCTCGGCCTTCTGTGCCAGTACCGTCTTTGTCTGAATTTCACCAACCACATCGAGGTGTCTAAGTGCCGTTTGGACCTGGTCGTGTCGAAGAGATAGGGCTCTTTCAACTTCATCAAGATGTTGTTTCGATAGCGAAATCAGCCCAAGCGATCTTTGGATTCGATCCGCTCGCCGCTTCCACGTCTCAGTCTCAGAGTGCTGACCCCGTAGTTTTGCAAGCTGCGTGGACAGCTTAGAAAGTCGACTTTCGCCAATCGCCATTGCCAACGAAACCTCCTTGGCATGAAGCCGCTTTTCCGCTGCAGCAGCTCTGAGGGTCGCTGCAGAGGAACTAAGTTCTCCGATCTGCTGACGGGGGGTATGATTCGATGGCGGGAGATGGGTGATGTGACTAACAGAGCACGCCCTTTCAAACGCACCAAATGCGCTGGCGGACCTGAGGCGTCGTTGCAACTCACTGATATCAGAGTCGCCGACGACTGCTGCAGTTGCAAAGCCAAAGCGCGCTGCCAATAGGTCGGCCTCCACGATCTTCTTACTGATGCACTCCAGATCGTCTGTGGCCTGAATGAGTTGCTCGCTTAGTTCATTGGTGTGATCGAGCTGCTCCTTCAATAGGTCGATGTCGGCCGACAGCGTCGTTTCATGCGATAGAAGAAGGGCCTCGGCCTGAGGGAGTGATGCTAGGGCACCCTTGAGTGCTTCCCCCAATTTCTCGTGGCTGCCCCAGTCGTGTCCGCAGGCCGGGCAGTTAGAGTCGTCTTCGAAATGCTGGTGGGCGAGCAGCGAAGCGCGAACGGCTTCGTTCTTTAAGGTTCTCAGCGACTCTCTACTTGCGCGGCTGTGTGCGGCATCCCGCTGCTTTCCGGCCAAGTCCATCTCAAGCTGTTGACGAGACGCAAGACCACTCCGCTCTTGCTGGATGACTGAAACTCTAGCTTCGATCTGCTTTTTCGCTTCCTGGTCGGCGCCAGATTGACTAACAGTACGTGCGAGCGCACTTAGCTCCTTCGCTGCGGCCTCAAAGTCCGAGAACAGGACGGAGATGCTATCCTTGTCTGCGAAAAGTGTGCGAAACGTCGTGTCCGCGCTCGTGTTCGCTTGGAGATCCAGTAGGGCGTCGACGATAATCTGCACGCCGTCTGCGTTACGAGTAAGCTGACTTGCGTCTCTATCAAGCGCCTGGAACTGCTCGGCTTCATCCTCTAGTGCTTTGTTTGCTTGTCGAACTTCGGTCTCGATGGAGACAATTTGAGCTTGCAGTGCATCGAGGTCAAGGTCGGTTGGCTGTGTGCTTAGGAGTTCACGGAGCGTCTCAAGCGCTGCGATCCTGGAGTTGATTTCGTCAAGTTCGCTGTTCGCTCGAACAGTAAGTTCTGCATGCGGGAGGCCGGTCATTGACTCCGCCCCCGACAATATCCGCATGGCCTCTCCAATGAGCGCGTCGACGTCCGACCGCGTGACGGATAGGTCGAGATACTCTCGCTGACGCGAGTGTAGATCGGCTAGGTCGTCTATTAGCTTGGTGTGCTTCTCGCGAAGTTTCTTTCGATACAGATCGATCATTTTCTGGGCGTTACGCTGCGCGCGAGTGCCCGTGAGATCGGCCATAGCATCTGCGCGGGCGTCGGCGTTATCGCCATCGATCAATCTAGATAGCGAATCGATGCCTAGCACACGGTTCGAGGACAAAAAGGCCTTCAGTCGCGGAATTCGGGCCAAGGCGCTTAGCTCGGACACGTCGCAATCTGGGGCCAACGCTTGGAGAAAGTCTGCCTCACCAACTGTAACTCCGTTGGCGATCCTTAGAGTCTTCCCGTTGCTTCGAAGCGACTTCTTTGCGCTCAGTGGCTTGCTTGCGACCGTGCCACCAAGGGTGACTTCTGTAGTCTCGTGATCCAATGCAAGTTTGCAACGTTCTTCGCGCACCTCGCCGCCGAGTAACCAATCGATGGACTCGATAATGGAGGTTTTTCCTGTTCCATTGGGCGCGTAAACGAGTGTCAACGGAGCACTAAAGTCAAGCTCAAGCGGGTTGCGAATACCGCCAAATGCTGCGACGCGAACGCTGTCGACCAAGATAGACATTACTTAGAAGTCTCCAGCATGGAGATGAAGCGCGTAAACGTTCCAGTAGCTCCATCGAGAACGAGATGATCAAGCCAGCTGATGTCTTCACGGGACAGGTCGATCTGAGCGGAACTCAAAGGAGGTGCGCTCGTGACTGGGAGGAGAGTCAGCCGGTTCTCCAGCTCATCTTGCAGATTTGAGCTGTTGATCCAGTATTTTCTAGATACGTGGCGTACGAGTTGTTCATTCTGCTGCGCCCACGACAGAGGGTACTTGTCGTCAATAACCACGAAGCAAACATGTGCGTCGATCACTCCGCCCCCAGCAAGCTCCGTCGATCGAACATCTTGAAGGATTTTCCGGTCCACTCGACGCACGATATCCGACCAATCGATTGAGTCGCTGAGAACACAGTTTGTAATGTACAGGCAGGCATACTCGGACTCAAATGTGTCAGCCGTTATTCCTGGTGCGAGTTCGGACGAGCCGGCGTGCTCGACAATGCCGACCTGAGCAAGCAATTTCTTGACTGCAGTATTGGATATGTTCATGCGTCCGCAAGACCTATTGACTCGATGATCGAAGTGCGAATCGTCTTTGCTTGTGTCTTAAATGTCGTCGCAGAGGTCACAAGGGTGCTTAGGCGCTTGGCCTTGCTGAATGGTACGACGATGACTGCATTTGAATCAGGCCGGGGTGCCGCCGGGTCGAATGCGTGAAGAGGCGCGGCTGAGTCGCGGCCGAGGCTGACGTCATCCATCGTTACTTCCACTCCATTCACGTCCTCGCCGAAGACGACAATGGCAGGTTGTGGGAAAGGATTCTGCGCGTATGCCTGCAGCTTAGCGGCCATTGCCGACCAGGTTTCAGAGGGGCTCCGCCATACGTAACCATGAGACGTGAATATCGCGCCTCCGTCTGTCGAGGGAATATTCACTTCCAGAGTTACCTGGTCGTCTGCGGGCCATTGTAGAAAGTCGGTTCGTATCAAAGCGTCGGTTACGGCTAATGCAATCTCAGAGGCGTCGTTCAGACCGCTGCTGCTGGCGGGATCCGGATCCCGGTTTGTAGATGCTGGACCGTCAATCAGAGACAGAAAGAAGCCCTTTCTTCGAAGGTCGCTCGCACCACTCAGGTGCGCGGCGACCTCAGCGATTCCTTGACTACCCGACGGAGCAAGATGACGTGTTCGATTGCAAAGTCTTGGGATCTCGAACGTGAGCCGAGTCGATACTGGCTCGAATGTGCCTTTCGCAAACTGCAGCCCCCACCGGGAAATCCAAAGGTGTCTGCCCGTGGTGGGAGAAAAGTCTTCCACCCTGAGGACGCCTGCGGCAAAGATCTGGCAAGAGTCGCGAAGTACGATTCCCTTTGACGTGGGGTTGTCCCGACCATTGCAGACCACTGATTGAGGGGACGCATGTGAGATAAGCCCAGCTCGCGCATAGGCGCCACTTAGATTTCGATTTCCATCGTCCGCGTAGTCCGAAGGACGATTTGCATGGGAGTAGTTGGCCAGCGCAAGTATTAGGTCGCCGTCCACCGCGCGATCTATTCGGCTGCTCCAGATATGATGCCAGGGCTTTCCTTGAAGGACGCTCGCAGCAACAACTATTGGGCGCCTATTTTTAAGGCGGTACGCTTTGAGCTTATCAACTGCGTTTGGCTTTCCCATTTGCGAGTCTGCGAGCAGGTCCGCGCAAATTACTGGGGCAATTGAGCAGTCTTCAAACGCGAGGATGATGTGATCCGAGCCCAAGTAAGGGTCAAAATTGGGGACTTCGGCGCTCTGCTCTGCGAAATTTTTGCAGTAGTAGTGGACTGCAGACAAGGCTGGAAGCTCACCCTTCGCTGGTAGTTGCAGCCAAGCGCACCCAAAATTTACATTGCGTTCGTTCGATACCTCAGCGCCGAGAAAAGGGACGTGCTCCCTAATCATGCCGGCTCTTGTGAAACCGATGCCGGCAATGAGGACAAGCGGCTTGTTGTAAGACTTAACCGCGGCATCGACAGTCGCCCAGTCCTCCCAAGCCAAGGACAGCTCGGGCAGGATCAGGAGTCTGGTGAGCTCGGGATTGTCGCAATCACGATCGATAGGTGCGACGCCCGCTCCATCACACCGAAGCAAGGCGGCGACGGATTGGGCAGAGCTCGGGTTCCTAGAGTCAGGGCCAAGCTCCGTCATGCTGCGTCCGAGTTGCGCTATGCACAGCCATAGCTCGGAGCAGTTCAACAGCTGTCGGCTGACCACAACCTCTTTCAATGACATCCGTTTCGCCCCCTGGGGCACTTTTAATCCTGTGGATTAGCTTACATCTTACTAAGACCGGTACCGCCCCCCCGATTCGCCTGCCATAAGGCGGCAGACCCGCAGGGGGCGGGCCCCCGTCTAGATGGAGTACGGGGATGCAATTCCATTCGAGGAATAAGCGTCCTGAGGAACGAGCTTTCCTGAGTCTGAGCGCGCGAGCCCACGATTTGCTGCTGGCAGTTAATCTTCCAGCAAGCGAGCGGCGGGATTGGCGGACGCACCTCCAGCCTGGAAATACCCCACCACGCTCGACACCGACCGATGCTCGGTCAGCTGCGTGATTGCCGGCAGCGCCACCCCTTGGCGGCTGGCTTCGGTCACGAACCCGGACCGCAGGCTGGGACCCCAAAAATCTCCCTCCAGCCCGGCCAAGCGTGCCCGTCGCTGCACGATTTCCCCGACCGCGGCAGGGGAGAGGGCAGGGCCGAGCCGGTTCTTCCAGAGCCGCCGGAAGATCGCCCCTTCGCTGATTCCGGAAGCCTCCAGCCAGTCCGCCAGCGCCAGCGCCGCCCGGTCCAACACCGGCTTATCGGGGTGGACGAGGCCGTGACGCCGGCCTGCTGGGTTTTGCTGTGTTCGAGCCGGTAGACGTAGCCCTGAGCCCCGATCCGGCGCAGGTCACGCAGGTCAGCCGCGGCGATCTCTCGCTGCGCTGCCGCTCCCCACTGGCAAAGCCGAAGCAGAGCAGGGCACGGTCGCGCAGGCCCTCTAGGCTGTCGTCGCAAGTGGCCAGCATCGTGTCCTTGGAGAGAGAAAAAAACCTTTGAAATCAGACAGGTGGCACGATCCAAGCGAAAAAGACACGAACTAAAAAAACTGACAGCCACAGCCAGACCCAACGCAGGCGCGCCCGCATCAGGCGCACACGAAATTTCGCATAATGTATATTATGTAAAAAAGCGACTGGAGTAGAAGCAGCCTCCAGACACCATTAGTCCCACCAACCTCACCGCACTGTCACCAACCCCTGCGCGCCCGCCCACTGCTGGATGTCGTCACGGCGGATCGCCGCGGCCATCAGGCCGGGGAAGGCATCCGGTGTGCAAGCGAACGACGGCACGCCTAGCGCCGCCAGCTTGGCGGCCAGGGCGCGGTCGTAGGACGGTGTGCCTTCGTCGCTGAGGGCCAGCAGCACGATGAACTGCACGCCGGATTCGACCAGTTCGCGGGCACGCGCCAGCAGCCGCTCCTCGACGCCGCCTTCGTACAGGTCGGAGATCAGCACCAGGATGGCGTTGTGCGGTTCGCGGATGATGCTCTGGCAATAGTTCACCGCGCGGTGGATGTCGGTGCCGCCACCCAGTTGCACGCCGAACAGCAGGTCCACCGGATCGTCCAGTTGCTCGCTCATGTCGACCACTTCGGTGTCGAACACGACCAGGCGCGTGGACACCGCCGGCAGCGAGGCCATCACCGCGCCGAAAATGCTGGAATACACCACCGAGGCGGCCATGGAGCCGCTCTGGTCGATGCACAGCAGCACTTCGCGTTGCGGCTTCCTGGCCTTGCGGCCGTAACCGACCAGGTCCTGCGGCACCACGGTGCGCAGGTCGGGTTGCCAGTGCCGCAGGTTGCTGCGGATGGTGCGGTGCCAGTCGATCTCGGCCAGCCGCGGGCGGCGGTTGCGGCGAGCGCGGTCCAGGGCGCCGGTCACCGCCGAGCGCATCGGTTCCTCGAGCTGGCGCAGCAGGCTCTCCACCACCTGGCGCACGACCATGCGCGCGGTGTCCTTGGTCTGCGCCGGAATCACCTGGCTCAGGCCGATCAGGTTGGCGACCAGGTGCACGTCGGGCTGCACCTGCTCGAGCATTTCCTTTTCGAGCAGCATCTGGGTCAGATCCAGGCGCTGCAGGGCGTCGCGCTGCATCACCTGCACCACCGACGAGGGGAAGTAGCGGCGGATGTCGCCAAGCCAGCGGGCCACATTGGGCGAGGAGGCCCCTCGCCCGCCGCGGCGCCCCAGGCCGCCTGGGCCATCGGGCTCGTACAGGGCGGCCAGCGCCTGGTCGATGCCCTGCAGCGGCTTGGGCAAGGCGCCGCAACTGGATTCGGCCTCCTGCCCCAGGATCAGGCGCCAGCGCTGTGCGCGCGAGGTGGGCGTGTCGGGAGTGGATGGCGTGTCGGTCATGCGGGCAATCCCAGCAGTTCGCGCAGCATCGGCACGGCGCGCTCGGCGCGGGCCAGGTTCCAATCGGGGACGACAGCGGCCTCGGTTTTCTCCACCGGCGCCTGGCGCACGCGCGTTCCCAGGTCGCGGCGGTCGGCGGGCTGGAAGGCGGCGAAGGTGCGCCGCACCAGCGGCAGCACGCGCACCAGTTGCGCCTCGTCCAGCGCCACGACCCAGGCGTCGATCATCTGCCACACGGCATCGTCGTGCAGCAGCACGGTGGCGTTGCGGTTGAGGAAGCCGTCCAGCCATTGCGCGGCCTGCAGCGGTTCGGCGCCCGGCGACAGGTGCTGCTGCAGCTGCAGGTGCACGGTGGTGCCCTGCACCACCTGGGTGTCGAACAGCAGCCGCAGGGTGACGCCCTGCAGCAATGCGTTGCATGCCGGCGACAGCGCCACGCGTTGCAACGCCTGTTGCCAGTTGGCGCTGCCGTCCGCATCGCCGCGCAGGCCGATGGCGCGATCGGCGTCCAGGACGATGCTGCGCGCCTGCTCGGCGCGGGCCTCATCGAGGCTGGACAGCGCCAGGGTCAGGCCGATGACCGCGCGCGCCAGCATGCTGTCGAACAGGTGCGCGACCTGGCGGCCCTCGGTCTGGCGGACATTGCCGTAGCGGTACACGTTGGCCAGCGGCGGCAGCGCGCTCAGCAGCGCCAGCGGGTCGGCATCGGTGGCGGCACGGGCCTCGAGTTCGGCGGCGATCGCGCTGACCGCCTGCGGCAGATCGGCCAGCAGCACCTGGTCCACCAACGCGGACAACGCCGGCAGCGCCTCGGCCTTGCGCGCCTGCGCGATGGCCATGCTGGACACGGCATCGGCCAGGGTCTGTCCGTAGCGGCTGGCTTGCATCAGGTCCACCAGGAACTGCGGCTGCCAGGCCAGTTGCCAGATTTCGTGGAAGGTGCCGCGTGCGGACTGCCCGGTGCGCGCCAGCCGGCCCCATTCGATGCCGATCAGGCGCAGCCGATGCAGCAGATGGCTGCGCGCCAGATCGGTGTCCTTGCGCAGGTCCAGATCCAAGGTCTTTTCCAGCGCTTCGGGTTTCAGGCGCAGGCGCTTCTGCTGCGCCTCCAGGTCGCGCTGCAGCGGCACCGCCGGCACGCTGTCGGGCACCTGACCCAGGGCGTCGCCGACCATCAGGCGCTCGCGGATGAGCCGCATCGGCGCATCGTCGCCGCTGCAGATGACCGCGCGGCTGGCTTCGGCGATGTCGTCCAGGCCCGGGGCCGGATGGCCACGCAAGGCAGCCAGGGTGTCGGCCAGGCGTGTGGCCTCGATCAGGTGCGCCGACGAGCAGTCGAGTCCGTGGTCGCGCAACAGGCGCCCCACCCGCGCATACCAGCCGACGGCGCGCTGGTCGTGGACGCCACTGCTGCGCCACAGGTGGTCGTACCAGCCCGGCGCTTCCACGCCGGCGCCGTAGCCGCTGTCCATGCTCAGGTGGCGATAGGTCCATGGCACCCAGGTGCTCTGCGTCTTGCGCTTGGGCATGGCCTTGAGCAGGCGGCTGTCCGCGGTGGCGCTGTTGGCGCGCAACGCCGCCGGCTGCAACGCCGGCACATGCCAGGCGCCACAAACCACCGCGACACGCGTGAACGCCTTGCTGGCGCTGCGCAGCGCGCTGCGCATGTGGGCTTCGCGCACGGCCTCGTGTTCGCCGCGCAGGCCGGGAGGCTCCGGCGTGTGTTCGCGCACGGCGGCCATGGCCTCGGCGATGGCATCGAACAGCCCCTGCCCGTCGCCCCGCTCTTCCACCATGTGGTTCCACCAGGCCTCGCCGTCGGCATGGCCGGCGGCGCGCGCCAGCCAATCCAGCGGATCGGACGGGCGCACCTCGGCGCGCTCGTCCTCGGGTGCGTCGGCGTCGTCCTGCGCCGGTGGCGGCGTGTCCGCCGGTTCCGGCATTTGGTCTGCATGCGCAGCCACGCGCTCGGCACGCGCCTGCGCCTGCCATTCCAGGGTCAAGGCCGGCGGCACGTCCATGAAGCGCACCGCCACGCCGTTGCGCAGGGCCCAGTGCATGGCCTGCCATTCCGGGGAGTACGCCGCATACGGATGGAACACGGCCAGTTGCGGGTCGTCGACGCAATAGGACAGCAGGGCCACCGGCGGCTGCATGCCCTCCTCCAGCACGTGCGGCAGCAATGCTTCGGTACCTGCCGGCCCTTCGATCAGCACGCAGTCCGGCTGCAGGGCCGTCAACGCGGCGACCAGGCTGCGCGCGCAGCCGGGACCGTGGTGGCGAATGCCGAACAGGGAGATGGCTTCGCTCATCGAGGCCGGCTCGCTCAGGCCTGCTCGCGGAACGCGCGGTACAGGTCCTTCCAGTCCTCGCGCTCCTTCACCACGGTTTCCAGGTATTCCTTCCACACCAGCGCGTCCTGCACCGGATCCTTGACGATGGCGCCGATCATGCCGGCGGCCATGTCGCCGGGGCGCAAAGCGCCGTCGCCGTACTGGCCGGCCAGGGCCATGCCGTTGTTGTTCACGGACATGGCCTCGGCGGGTGGACGCGTGGGGGGTCTGGTGGTTCTACTGGTCTTGTCGTGTTCTTTGGAGA